>JAGACC010000193.1 GCA_017614295.1 Treponema sp. | reverse complement strand
TATAAAGTTACTTCATAGTTTAGCGAAATAGGGCAAGAAAAAGCTGGGACACAAGCTCCTCTTCTGAAAGGCTGTCCATAAAGTCTTCAAGGGCGCGGTCAGTTTTTTCTTTGTCTTGAATCTGCAAAAATGCAGGAAGCGCATTACGTCTTTTGGCAAACAAAAGAAGCGGAAGTGCAGCAAAGACTAGTAGCAATATTTTCTTCATAAATGGATTATAAACCAAATGCACTCCACTGGGCAATAAGAGGCAAAAAGTTTTCTAAAGGCTTTAGGGGTTCAAGGAAGCCTTACTTGCCTGCAAAGCTCTTATTTCTTCAAGAGAAAGCTGCGTGTATTCCGATATTCTTTCCACAGGAAGGAATCCGTCCTCCAGCATTTTTATTGCGGTCTCTTTGTGGCCTTTTTTAACACCTTCTGCAACACCCCTGTGATAGCTTAGCTGGACTTCCTGCTCCCAAGTCATAAACTGCTGCCTCCATTGCGCATTGTGACGGGCAGATGCAACAAGAACATCAAGGTCTTTGGTAAATGCAGACCCCGCACCGCCGCCACACAAGAATCTAAAGAATTCCCTTTCTTCCTCTGTAGGCATTATATCATATTTTTTGGCATTAAAAAAGATTTTATACGTTCCGTCATTCATTTTTATCCTGCTATCCCTTGAGCAAACATTCTGAAAGGAATAAACCGGCAGTCCGTATCCAAAAATATCATCAAGGCACAAAAAGAGCACGTATGATTCGGGCAGGCTGGAATAAGGCTCACCCCTCTTCAAAGTGTCTATGTCCATCAATGCCTGGTAGTAGCGGGCTCGTTTTGCAAGGTCCTTGGTATCCACATTCTGAAGTTCAATGTCAAACCTGCGGCCATCCGATTTTGTGTAGACGTCAAGCCTTATACCCTTTGCGTCAAAGTCCACCTCAAAATCCGCTTCCCCGTAAGGAGGCTCAATCCGGTCTATTTCCATGTGAAGCAGAATCTCAAGCAGCCTCTTGCACTCAAGCGGATAATGCGTAAAGATTTTGTAAAACATAAAGCGGTTTGCAAGCGTCGCATCTTCCCAGGATGAACTCTGAATATAAGACATTAAAACCTCCGCAAATTTAATATGCAAAGCCTAAAAGCAAAACTTCCTAAGCCTACATATATATATTTGCTTTCAAAGTTCATAATCTGACACATTCCGGTAAAAAAAGTCAAAAAAAATCTCAAAACCGGAAAATGCATTTCTCCCCAAGCCAAAAGCCCCTCCGCAAGTCCAAAACACACCCCAAAGTCCAAACACAACACAAAGAACACAAGCCCCCCTCAAAAGCCCCTCCCCATCTTGACACACCGCAAATTTTCATTCAAAATTCAATAATATGCACGGGTTAATATTAAACGGCAGCAAAAATGTATTTGAAGTTGAATGCGAGGACGGCCTCACTCGCGACTGTTCAATAAAGGGCAAAATCCTTAAGTCGGACAAAGACTACTACAACCCCATTGCGCCGGGAGACATCGTAGAACTGGAAGAGGCATCTCTGGAAGAAAAAAAAGGCCGCATCATCCGCGTACAGGAACGCAGAAACGAATTTGTACGCTGGAACATAAAGAAAAAGCTACCCCAGCTAATGGCATGCAACCTTGACTACCTGCTCATCGTAACCACACCGGACGAACCGCCATTCAGACCCCGCTTCATAGACAGGGCACTGGCACAAGCGGAAAACCAGAACATAACGCCGGTCATAGTCTGCAACAAATACGACCTTGCAGCCTCGCAGGACGAAGAAGTACAGGAACGCCTCAAAAACTGGGAAGGCATAGGCTACAAGGTAATCCGCCTTAGCGCAAAAACCGGAGAGGGAATGGTAGAACTCGCAAGCCTATTGGAAAACCACCTTTCAGCCCTGGTAGGCCAAAGCGGAGTTGGAAAAAGCTCCATAATCAACGTACTGGACAACGACGTAGTACTAAAAACCGGAAGCCTAAGCCAAAAATACGGACGCGGAAAGCACACAACCACAAAAGGCTCACTAATGCACATACAGATAGACGAAGCCCTAATCGGAGGGATCGTCGGAGCATGCGCAGACATAATAGACACACCAGGAGTAAGGCGCTTCATACTGCACGGAATAGACGCGGACGACCTGGCACTCTACTTCCGGGACTTCAAGCCCTACCTTGGCAAGTGTTCCTTCGGCATGAGCTGCTCACACCTTTCAGAAAAAGGCTGCGCAATAAAACAGGCAGTAGAAGAAGGAGAAATAAGCCCCCTCCGCTACGACAGCTGGAAGAGAATCTGTTCAGAAATGAAAAACGGAACTTGGGAAGACTAAAGATTCCAATTCTTTTTTTGGAGCGCATTCAATATTCAACTGTTGCGTGCCTCCAGCCCGCAAAACACTTTGCATTCCCCGCTCTTCACGGCTTGCCCGCTTACGCGCGCGGTGCTTCGCACTCACTACGTGACCGTTACGATCGGGGCTAGGCTTAATATGCAAAAGGCCGCTAAGATTCAAATCCCTGTGGAAGAGGAGCTCTTACAGCCATCACTTCTCCCGTAACAGGATGCGGAAACTCAAGGCAAGACGCGTGAAGCATTATCCTACCACCAAGCTCCCCAAATCCCTCCCTGCCGCCATAAAGACTGTCCCCAAGAATGGGAATCCCCCTCTGCGAAAGATGAACCCTAATCTGGTGAGTCCGTCCGGTAAGGGGAAAAGCGTCCACGTAAAGCAATCCATCCTTTTTTGAAGCAATAACAAAATGAGTCTTTGCAAACTGCCCGCCCCTCCCTTCAGGAAGAAGACCTATCTTGCATGCAGAACTTTTTGCGCTAATCCTGCCAATAAAATTCTCCGTATCAAAACATTCACCTTCCTTTAGGCCTGCCAAAAACGCAGAAGCCAAAGAAGCAGAAGAATTCCCGGAAGCATTGGGAGAGCAAACAGCCCGGTAAGTCTTTTGCGCCGTATGCTTTTCAAACATCTCGTGAACAGCAGCATTAACGCTACGGGACTTGGTAAAAAGAATAACACCGCTAGTCTCCCTGTCCAGCCTGTGCATTATTCCTGCATAAGGAGGATTCCTAAGCGATGGATTCTTTTTCCAAAGGTATTTAACCACGCAGTCATGAAGATTGCCCCTGCCCTTTACAATAGTCTCTTCCGTAGGCAAAAAGGCAGGCTTGTTCACGCAAATTATATACTCGTCCTCAAAAAGAACGTCTTTTTCCGTAAGTTCAAAGTCAATGTCGTCCGGTTTCTTCTCGTAAAAAAGCCTTTCCTCGCTAACAAAAGCGCTAACCCTCGCACCCGGAGCAAGAACAAAAGATGGAACCCTGCACTCGCGTGAATTCACCCTAACAGCCCCAGCAACAATCAGCCGCCGTATCTTGGAATTGGAAACCTCCGTGCCAATAGCAAGTGGCAGCTTTTCGCGTAAAAAGACATCCAGCCTGCACTTCCCCTCCGAAAGCCAGACCATATTCCCTTCATCAGAATTATTTTTTTTTGGGTACAATTGCCACATCTCCCCTACTGAATTTTTTCTACATCAATCTTATGCCCGTTTTCCAAAACCATATCAAAATAAGACGCTGGAAAATCCTTGTCAAGAATGAATGTTGCCCTTGCACAAACGGAAATCCCCTCCCCCCGTATAAAAGACACAGCAACAGGATAGGCATCCTTGAAAGTAAAAACATAGATGCAGTTTTTTGAAAGCTCATTACTGTCAAATGTCTTTTCGGAAGAAAGCAGGCTCACAACAGCAAGCCCCTCAGCGTTTACAGTAAATCCCGTCCAAAATGAAGGAATTGAATAGAAGATTCTTTTTTCCACTTCATCCTTAAGTGCCGGCGAAACCTCTTCCAGATTGAATTCCGCCATACTATTACCTGACATAAGGTCAAAAATTTCAGTGCCAAGGCCATCATTAATACGGTATACAGCAGTTGGGTCAGAAACGTCCCCAGCACCAATTTCCTTTATTTTTTCGCGCAACGAAGGATCTGCATACGGCCCCAAAAACATGTCTATATAAGCCCCGCAGCCTGCCTTTTCCTTCATAAGAGCCGAAAGCGAAAGCCCCTGCTCAAGAAGAGTCTTCCCCTTCCGCACAGCCCCAGCCTTTCCCCTTGCAAAAACCGCCACCAGACAGACAGCCATCAGTGCAGCAATAACCAAAACCTGCTTTTTCATTTTTTTCCTCTGTGTTTAAGTTGGCAAAATATATGTCATCCGCATCAAGTCCGCAATAACACTTTTTTCAAGTAATCTGCTACAGAAGTCACGCTGCCATTCTAAGAAATTGCAGATCTTCATTCAAGAGGCAAATCCTTTCCAAAATATGGCAAATTCGCATGAACTTCCAATATATCCTTTAAAGGCCTATCCGAATATTTCATTATTTTTTCCTGATACTCAAAGCGGATTTTTTTA
>JAGACC010000192.1 GCA_017614295.1 Treponema sp. | reverse complement strand
GAATCTTTTCCCCGGTAAGGACAAACCGCTCTCTCGTAATCTTTGCAAAAGACAACGAAACTCCCCAGGACATTACGGACAAGGACACAGGTTTTGCCCACAATGGAGTTTACAGAAACCAGAACGAAGACATAGGCTTTTCTCTTGAGGGTGCAGAACTTGAAAACTTCCTCGGAAGCAGCAGAATCCGCATACAGACTGGCTACAAGTACACCGCAAACGATTCAGAAGTATACGACGAAAACAAAGCCCATGAACAGGTAAAAAAAGACGCACTTGCCTTCTACAACTCAAAAAAAGACAAGCTTAACAAGGCTGCATCCCTTATGGAAAAGGATCAGGACGCAATACTTACCTGCACCATCCCGGCAGAACTTCTTGGACAGACCTGGTTCGAAGGCATTGACTGGCTGGAAGAAGTCATAAGGCTTGTCTCCGGCGAAAGCAATTCGGAAGAAAAAATCAACCTTTCCCTCTGCAGAAACAACCTGGAAAAACAGTTCTCCCTGCCAAAGATAACACTCTACCCCTGCGGAGAAAGCGGAACCGGCTACGGAGAAGACCTTTTGGACAGCAGCAACAGCTACATGTACCGCTACGTCCGCACAGCAACGGAAAGGGTCATAGACTTAACGGAAAGATTCCCCGGAGAAACTGGGCTAAAGGCACGTCTTCTTGACACAGGGGCAAAAGAAGTGCTTCTTGCGCAAAGCGGAGCCTGGCCTTCTATGCTTCACGAGCAGAAACTCCCCAACTTTGCGGCGGAATCATTCAAAAAATACATACTTTCCTTTACGACGGTATTCGACTCGCTTGCAAGCAATACGGTAAGCACTGAATGGCTAACCAACATTGAGCGCGAGCATTCCATCTTCCCCTGGATTACATACCGCGTTTTCTCCCGCAAAAAATAAGGAAAATTAGGGCGCTCAATTATCTCTGCTTAAATGCCGAAAACAAGATAAGGCTTATTTTAAACAAAAAGCATGGAGAAAAATTGAAAGGTCCGCAAAAAATATTCAGAGTTTTCTTTTTATGCATTCTCACGCTAGGCTTTACGGAAGCGGCATTTCCGTCCGGCAAAAAGGACAAGGCAACTCCCCCTTCTGCGGAAGAAAAAACGGAAGGAAGGGAATACACCGTTGAATACCCTAAATATCCCGATGAATTCAACCAAAAGATGCAGGAAGCCTATGAACTTGCCCAAAACGGACGCTACCTCGAAGCCGTGCACAAATTCACAAGGGATCCCCTTACATTCACACTAAAAAAGCAGCAGTACGAAAGAAAACGCAAAGGCCAGCCGGAAATTCAGCAGGTAAAAGACTCCATAGAGCGCGTTCTTGCACTTGAAATTCAGTATTCCTCCATGCAGGCAAAGCTCCACTCCCTAAACTCCGGCCTAAAAAGCTCCGTGGAAAATTCCCTCTACGAAGAAGCAAACCAGAACATACAGTCCATAAGGGAAAACCTGGAAAGCTTCTCCACCATAAGGAACAGCATCTATGACGAAGGCGTAAAAATAAGCGAACTGTTCAAGGCGCTAAAGTCCCAAAAAGAAATAAATGATGAATGTTGGCTCTCCTTTTGCGAAAAATTCATCCTGGGAACAGAAAAGACACCCTACACGGGAATTATTGGAGCACTTGACGCACACTGGAACAGCATAGACCAGGGGCTTCTGGAAGTAATAACGGAAAAAGAAGAGGAACTCCAAAGCATCATGGACTTGGCTATGGCAGAAGACTCCATCTTTACCCCCAAAGATTCCTATGAATCCGCCCGCAAAGCAGCAAGTGAATTTTCCCCCTTGGCCTCCACAATGAAAAACATCCTCGAGCTAAAATCGCTTCTTTCAGGAAAGCTTTCGGAAAGGCAGAAAAGGACAAACAAGGCAATGGTAGAGTCTGCGGACTTGCTGGAACTTGCAGGAGAAAAGAACCTTTCGCTTATAGACACAGCGGAAAAACTTTCCCTGCTAAACCAAAAATACGGCGAAACGGAAGAAAAGAAGACAGACGCAATGCAGGCAATGAGGGATGGCAGTGAGCAGACCATAAAAGAATACATAGACCTTGCAAATGAATACTCATCATTCATAAGCGTGGCGGAAGAGGCAAGAAAAGACAAGTGGCTAAAAGGCGCAAAGTCATTCCCCAAACAGGTTCCCCGCTGGACAAAGACAACGGAATCCTACGAAAAGACATATTCATTCATCCAGAGCTACTGCGAAAAAACAGGAAAGGAAATTCTTGGAAAGGCAGGAGACAGGCTTCTTGACGCTGGAACAAGGCTCTACGAAGACGGCCAGGCTTTATACGAGCAGATAAAAATTCTTGCCCCGGGAATAGAAAAGAATCTGGAAGAAGATGAATCAGAAGACACGCCAAAGCAGCACCCAACAGACTTTATAAAGCAGTCGGATGAACTTCTAAAAACCACCCGTGACGACATAAGCTCTCTGGAAAAAGCAAGCGCTACATTTAACGATGCAGGAAAGTACTTTAAGTCTGACGTTCAGTCAATCCAGAAAAAGCTTGGCGAACAGCTTAAGAAATTTGAACAGTTCAAAAAAACGCTCAAATCAAATTCGGAAAAAATAAGGAACCAGCAGCTGGAAGCAAGGATTGCAATAAACGAAGTGAACATGTACTACAGCAGAGCCCTTAGCGCCTATGCAAACGAAAACCTTGCCACAG
>JAGACC010000191.1 GCA_017614295.1 Treponema sp. | reverse complement strand
GTACCAGTATTCTTCTCCGTCTTTGTCGGTTCCATGGATTATATTTCCGTTCTCATCATATTCTTCTTCAACAAGTTTGTTCATAATCACTCCTGTTAGTGCTACTGGCTATCGTACAATCATTAGAATAAAATGTTTTTCATGGATGTTGGACACGTGATAACGGATACCTATCTGTACGGGGGCTTTTTAAGCGGTGACTTTTTTCTCTATGCTGGAATGAGGAAAGTTTTAACGGAAATCTGTTGCTCATAGCAATATCTTTTGGGCTCAATATATCACTAAGCTTCCGCCGGTACTTTGGAGGCTAACTTATTTACTTCCCTTACGGAGATTTTAAGGAGGCCTGCTATCTGCTGCGGTGTGGCAAAGTTTTCGTCGAGCATTCTTCTGATGAGTTCGGCTTTTTCTTCTGCTTTGCCTTTTTTGATACCTTCGTTTATGAAGCCCTGGACTATCTCGCACATGGTAACACCTCCTTTTGTTTTGATACCTTCATTATACACCTTTTCAAATTTATTGTCACCTGTTAACGCGGAGAACATTTTGAGCAGGGAGTCGACGTGTTTTATTTCTTCGTTTGTTGGCTTGTATTTTTGGTTTTTCCGCTTTGCCTGGAAGTATTTGGCAACGAATTTAAAGTCGCTTTTGAACATGCTTATTGTTTTGTCGCTAAGCCAGGCGATGTTGAATACGTTGATTTTGTAGTCGCTAACAAAGGGCTTTAGCTTGCCGGGAATTGTAAAGCATTCACAAAGTTTCTTTGGTGCTGTCCATTTTGTTTCTGTTCCAAAGTAAAGGACCAGTGTTGCAACGGGGTATTTTTGCTTTAGTTTTTTGTCCAGGAGTTCCTGTTTGTAGCTTGCCCCGTCGTAGCTGATTATCCTTAGCGGCATGTTGTAGTCTTGTGCCGTCTGGTTTTCAAAGCCAAGGATGGAGATTCGTATTTCGCCGTTTTTCCAGAACTTTGAGACGTCGCGCTCCTGTTCATGAATGTGGCCGTCGGCTTTTAGCATGCTTGCCTTTGTGTCTGCTTCCAGGTCTGCCTCTTTTACAAGGTTTTCTCCCTTGAACAGCAGGACGTTTACTATGTCGGCAAAGACGTCGTTCCATGCTTCAAGATTTTTTTCTGTTATGTCTTTTTTGCACATGGTTTAAATATAGTAAAAATATTGCTGAGCGTGTATGAAAATAATTTTATTTTTTGCGGTGATACTTGACATCGGGATTTTCTGCTATATAGTTTAATGTAAATTCAATATAAGTAGAGGTACTTTATGAAAAAACTTTTTATGATTGTGGCACTTGCAGGTTCCATACTTATTGCAGGTACAATGTTCACTTCTTGCCGCGGTAAAGCTTCTGCCGGTAAGGCTGCGGACTCTAAGACAAGCATTGTTGGTGTATGGGTTTATCCGGATTTGGGTTTTGCATACACTTTTAATGCAGACGGTACAGGTTCTTATGGTGTGGGAGAGGATGCTTCTATGCCATTTACTTACACCGATGACGGAAAGTCTGTCGAGATTCGCTATGAAGGAACTACAGACGGTAACAAATATGATTATTCCATAGCTGGTGAAAAGCTGACCATAAAGGATGATTTTGGTTCAGATGTAGTTTACGAAAAGAAGAAGTAATTCTGATTTTATGATGAACTTAATGCCCCGTGGCTCTTGCTGCGGGGATTTCTTTTTTTTGCGGTGGGAAGGGAGTAATGGACATACGCCGCCATGGAGGGGCGCGGAACGCGTTGCCAAGGGCAATGGAGCGCAAGCGGAACCCCGGAACGGCGGTGTCGCATAGGCATGGACTGTCGGATTAGCCAAGGGGGAATATGGTAGAGAGGAGAAGGTTACCGTCCTAAAGAGTAATGGCCTAAGAAAACACTCCCTTGATAAACTTAAGGTAATTCGCTATAATGAATTATCAATTTTTAAGGGGATTGAATAATGCCGTATTCTGAACCTACCAATCTTGCAGTGGTTGCGTGTCCCGGCGGGGAATCTTTCGCGAACGAAGTGATTACACACTTGCGTCACATGTACAAGCACCGTTTTTCCTTGAAGAATGATGTTATTTCCAAGCGTTACAGTATGGACAAGGCAGGTCTTGTTCAGCAGATTAACCTTGACAACGACTTGCACACAAGCGACTTGTGCATACGCGGTCAGATAGACAAGTACCGCCCTCCTGTATTCAAGGTGAACACCCGCTTTACCTATTTTGCAAACGGTGAGTTCAAGTGCGAGCTTAACGAATGCGTCCGCGGAAAGGATGTTTTTATTTTCCAGGATGTTGAGAACCACGAGGCAATTCCCCTTAACGACGGAAAGAACCTTCAGAAGCTTAGCGTTAACGACCATGTTATGAGCCTTTTGGTTGCCATAGATGCAGTGCGTCAGGCAGGAGCAAGGCAGATTACCCTTGTTGTTCCGGTTTATCCTTACAGCCGCCAGCACAAGAAGAAGGGTCGCGAAGGTCTTACAGCAGCTCTTCTGGGCCACATCTACGAGAGCATGGAAGTTCGCCGCATCATAACTCTTGACCTTCATTCACGCGAAATTGTAAACGCTTTTAGCCATACGCATCTGGAGAACCTTCACGCTTCTTACCAGATTATCCGTGAGCTTGCCCGCGTTGTTGACCTTACCAAAGAGGACCTTGTAGTTGTTAGCCCGGACACTGGTGCTATTGACCGCAACAAGTTCTATGCAACTGGTCTTAAGAAGCCGCTTGCAATGATTTATAAGGAAAGGGACTATTCAATCGTAACGCAGGATGCCAAGAACACCAACATCAAGAGCATAAAGCTTTTGGGAGACGTAAAGGGTAAGGTTGCCTTCCTTGCCGACGACATGCTTGGTACTGGTGGAACTTTGCTTAAGGCAATGGGATTCCTTCACGAGCAGGGAGCTACAAAGGTTATTGCTGCGATAAGCCTTCCTTTCTTTACAGGAAACGCAATTCAGCTTTTTGACGAGGCTTACCAGAAGGGTCTTTTCTACCGCATAATCGGAACAAATGCCGTCTACCACGAAGATCTCTTGAACAGGGAATGGTACATCAGCACAAATGTAAGCGGTCTGTTCGCAAACGTAATCACAAGGCTGCACCACGAACAGTCGCTGGGTGATTTGCTGGACAACCGTTCCATTATAGATAAGCTTATAAAAGCCAGCCGTCCGGCAGAAACAAAGGATGCACAGGTTCAGGACCCTCCTGCAAAGAATAAGGTTCAGAACAACTGCGATCCAATAGCTTAAGTTGAATTCAGTTTTTTGTGCGGACATTGGAACTTCCTCGCTAAAGGCGGCCTTGATTGGTTTTGACGGGCGTGTCTTTGCCTTTAGCCGGGTGAGTTTTAATCTTTTTTATACAGACCATGCGGCTGGGGAATGGATGGAGGCTTTGCGCACGGCTTTGACCGACTGCCTTTCCTCCGCCAACAATTCTGTCTCTGCTGACACTTCTGTCTCTGCCAACAATTCGCCCTCCGATGGTCAGAACACACCAATTTCTGTCGATGCCATTTGCATAAGCGGAAACGGACCAACTCTTTGCGGAAGGGACGGAAGCACCCTCTTGTGGAACGCAAGCCTTACAGAATCCCCCAAAGCAAATACAAAATCCATCTACATACCAAGAATCCTTGGCTTTGCCTCAAAATTCCAAGACTACTGGAAGCAAAAAGACTCTACTGTTTTTTCCGGTCCGGAATACTTGATCCACCTTCTTACAGGAGCATCCCTTTCCATACTGCCGGAAGAAAGGTTTACGGAAGCATATTGGAGCAGGGAAGCATTTGAAGAAGCAGGTCTTTCTGCAAAAGATGCGGAACTTGCCATGCAAAAGCTGCCACCCTTTGTTGCACCGGCAAGCATAGCAGGAAATCTTACAAAGACAGCGGCGTCATTTCTTGGCGGAGTAAAGGAAGGAACCCCGGTAGTTTGCGGGGCACCGGACTTTATTAGCGCACTGGTAGGAACCAACACCCTAAGGGCAGGACTTTTCTGTGACCGTGCAGGTTCAAGCGAGGGGATAAACCTTTGCACTTCAAAGCCTGTTTGTGCTAGCGGAATACGGACCCTCCCTTCCATAATCCCAGGCCTTTGGAATGCAAGCGTTCTTTTGCCGGAAAGCGGAGAGAGGTTTTGCGCATACAAAGAAAAGATTAGCCGCCTTTACGCAAGACCCATTTCCTTAGACGAGATGGTTCAGATTCTT
>JAGACC010000190.1 GCA_017614295.1 Treponema sp. | reverse complement strand
GTTACAAAGTGCGTAATTTCTACAAGCCATGCCCTGGAAGAAATTTCCATGCAGCCTACAAACGGTCAGATTGCCCAGATGCTCAAAAAGCTTTACGGTATTGAAGTTGAAGGCAAGCACGTTATTATTGTTGGCGGTGGTGATACAGGAAACGACTGCTGCGGTTCTTCAATCAGGTTGGGTGCTGCAAGCGTTACCCAGATAGAGATGATGCCTTGCCCTCCAGTTGAACGCTCTTCTTCTAACCCCTGGCCTGAGTGGCCCAAGGTTCTTAAAGTGGACTATGGTGCAGAAGAGTCAATCGCAAAGTTTGGCAAAGACCCGCGTGTTTACGAGACAACCGTAAAAGAAGTTATAAGCGAGGACGGACACATAAAGGCTGTTCGTACCGTAGAAGTTGAATTCCAGGTAAAAGACGGAAAGAGGCAGCTTGTTGAGCGCAGCGGTACAGAAAAAACACTTCCCTGCGACCTGCTTCTTGTTGCTGCAGGATTTACCGGCTGCGAAGAATATACTGCAAATGCATTTGGAGTTGAACTTGGAGAGCGGGGAACTGTAAAGGCTTTGGAGACAGGCTATGCAACCAGCGTTCCAAAAATCTTTACTGCAGGAGACATGCACCGCGGACAGTCGCTTGTTGTATGGGCAATTGCGGAAGGCCGTGAATGTGCAAAGCAGATAGACGATTACCTTATGGGCAAGGCTCAATAAAATGACAGAAGACAAGTTTCACGATGAATGCGGTGTTGTTGGAATCTTTGGTGCAGAGAATGCAGCCAGGCTTTCCTATTTTGCCCTTACGGCTTTACAGCACCGCGGACAGGAGAGCGCCGGTATTGCAGTAAGCGATACGGATATTGCTGTTACTTCTACCGGTACTGCCTCTGCGGAAGGTGCAAAGATAAGGCTTCGTAAAGACATGGGGCTTGTGGGAGATGTTTTTTCTCCTGAGCACTTGCAAAAGCTTAACGGCAATATTGCAGTAGGCCATGTCCGCTATGCAACTGCCGGTGGACGCACTATCGAAAATGCCCAGCCTTTTTTAAATTCCTTTAAGAACGGTTCCATTGCCCTGTCCCACAACGGTCAGCTTGTTAACCATACGGAGCTAAGGACTCAGCTGGAAGACGGGGGTTCTACCTTTTCCAGTTCAAGCGACAGCGAAGTTATCCTTAAGCTCATAGTAAGAAAGTATATAGAAAACGGCGGAAAGCTTGGAAGCCCCAATACCGGTGAAAACTCTGCGGAAGAAAACCGCAAAAGATTTGTTGATGCTGTTGTGCAGACTGCAGGTCTTATAAAGGGTTCATTTGCACTTTGCATTATGACGGAAAATATGCTGATTGGAGTCCGCGACCCTAACGGAATAAGGCCTTTGTGTCTTGGCATTCTTAATCAAGGAGGGGAAAGCCTTCCCCTGGCTCGCACTTCGTTGCTCACCACCCCTTCTAGCGGGGGACACCCCCGCAACACCCCCGAAAAATCCTTTTCCTACATCTTTGCATCTGAAACCTGTGCCATTGATGCGGTTAACGGAAAATTTTTACGCGACATTGAGCCTGGAGAAATCGTCGTTGTTACAAAAGAAGGCCTTAGCTCTATAAAATACGCCCAAGAAAAAAAGCGGACATGTATTTTTGAATACGTATATTTTGCAAGGCCAGATTCTGCAATAGACGGAATTTCTGTTCAGAATGCGCGCTACAGGATGGGAGAAGTTTTAGCAAGGGAATCTTCCGTGGAAGCGGATGTTGTGATTGGTGTTCCAGACAGCGGAATTGGTGCTGCACTTGGTTATGCTAAGGCAAGCGGAATTCCTTACGTAACAGGAATTATCAAGAACAAGTACATTGGGCGAACCTTTATTGCCCCAACTCAGGCAGAGCGCGAGTCCATGGTTTTTGTAAAACTGAATGCAATCAAAAGCGACCTTGAAGGTAAGCGCGTTATTGTAATAGATGATTCTATTGTGCGCGGAACAACCAGCCGAAGACTTGTTCAGGTTTTACGCAGGGCTGGTGCAAAGGAAGTTCACTTTAGGGTTTCTTCTCCGCCGGTAAAGTTTCCCTGCCACCTGGGAATTGACACTCCAAGCAAAGCTGAACTTATTTCCAGTACGCACGAGCTTGAGTCCATCCGCAAAGAAATAGGAGCAGACTCTCTTTCTTTTATTTCTCTAAAAGGAATGCTCGAAGCTCTTGGCGCGGAAAGTTTCTGCAACGGCTGCTTTAACGGTGAATATCCTGTCTGATTTGCTAAGCCTTTTTGCTAACCGTATGTCTTGATTATCTTCTCTGCAACTGCAATCTTTTTCTGGCCAGTGTCCATCGCTTCTTTTTCTATGTAGCGGTGGGCTTCTGCTTCTGCCATGGCCATGTTCTGCATAAGAAGCATTTTTGCGCGGTTCACCAGTTTGATTTCTTCCATTTTTACTTTTAGCTTTGTTGTCTGGCTGGAAAGAACCTGCACTTTGTACTGGACTGCAATTGCGGCTTTTATCATGCTGTAAAAATAGAACTGGTCAAATGGGTTTGAAAGCGTGATTATTCCGTAGCCTTCCACGCGGTAGCTTACCTCTTCAAAAAGGGCGGTTGGTGTAAGAAGTAGTATTGTGCTTAGGCTTTCCGCTGCGTCTACTGCAAAATCTTCTCCCTTACCTTCTGCATAATCTGCAAGGATAATGTTGTACCTTCTTTCTGAAATGCGGCGGCGGGCTTCGTTAAAGTCACTTAGCACTTCCGTTTCAAAAAGCGGTGGCATAAGCATAATACCTATGGTCTGAGAAATTTTTGAATCTTTTGTAACGACTAAAACGCTATGGGTATCTTCTGTCATTTTTTAAAATCCAAGGGCTTCCTTTACGAACTGGCTGCTTTCTGCAATTTTTTTGGCTGAATCAAGCGTGTCGGGTAAGGTTTCCATGACTCCCTTATTTGCTGAAGAGTTTTGCCTTTCGTTTTCAAAGAGGTTGTCCTGTACAGCTTCCGGCGGTTCAAGATTGTTTTTGATTCCGTCTAGCGCTGCGTGGATAAGAAGGGTAAATACAATGTAGGGGTTGCATTCGCTGTCCGGTGTGCGGATTTCTATACGGCTTGCGTCGTCCTGTGTGGTTGCTGGAACACGGATGAATGTTGAGCGGTTTTCGTAGCCCCATGCAATGTGGACCGGTGCCTTGCATGAACCAAGTCTGTCGTAGGAGTTTTCCGTGCAGTTCATGTAGTAGGTTAGCTCTTTTGCGTGCTTTAGGATTCCTGCCAGCATGTTGCGCTTTTTGGATGCGTTCATGCATGAGATATTTATGTGGAATCCGCTTCCTGCTTCGTCTGTAAGGGGTTTGGGCGAGAAGTCTGCATAAAGTCCTGCGCTTGCGGCTCTTGTGCGTACAATCCATTTGAATGTTGTTGCGTTGTCTGCTGCGGTTAGTGCATCTGCATGGTGGAAGTCTATCTCGTTCTGACCGGGGCCTTCTTCGTGGTGGCTTGCTTCCGGCTGAATACCCATCTGTTCAAGTGTAAAGCATATTTCGCGGCGGATGTTTTCTCCTTTGTCTTCCGGAGCAATATCCATGTAGCCTGCCTTGTCAAAAGGAATCTTTGTTGGCTCTCCCTTTTCGTCCAAGTTAAAGAGGTAGAATTCTATTTCCGTACCAAAGCTAAATTCCACACCGAATTCATCGCGGGCTTTTTTTACTGCGTTTGAAAGAATCATTCTGCAGTCCTTTTGGTAAGGGCTTC
>JAGACC010000189.1 GCA_017614295.1 Treponema sp. | reverse complement strand
TTTACGGAGTTTGTATTCTGAAGGTTCCTCGGTCTTGCCCTCATCCTCTGCGGCAAACCACTGCAAATCTATCTGACTCACTAGATTCCCCCTCCGCCAAGGCTTATGAAAAGTCGTTCTATCTGCCTGAACCCAGTAACAAAAGAATTCGTAAAGAAGTTAAAGAATTCAGGAAGAAGAGTCCATATTACAAAGAAAGAAGTAAGCATAAGGGTTGGGAAACCTTCGGAAAGCAGGTTCATCTGTGGAGCTGCCTTAGAAAGTATACCCATTGCCACGTTTATAAGAAAAAGCGTTCCCATCAGGGGAAGAGCTATTACGAGTGCGTTTGCAAACAGATGCACAAGCCCGGAAAGCATGAATTTCATCAGGTGGTCCGAACTGCTTATAATGGAAAAAGAGTTTAGCGACTGAAAGCTGGTTTTAAGCGCGCCAAGAAAAAGCATCTGGAACCAGTTGTTCTGCATAAAGACCAGCATGGCAAGCAGGTTAAAGAACTGTCCCATAAGTGGGTTTTCTACCTGGCTAAGCGAATCGTAGGCCTCTGCCGCAGAGAATCCCATCTGGAAGGCAAAGAACTGACCCGCAGTGCTAAAGACGGCAAATATGATGTTTATATAGAAACCGATTACCATTCCGATAAGGGCTTCGCCACCCAAAAGCAGTATATACTCAAGGGTGAATTTTCCGTCTGCGTTTACATAAGATGAATAGGAAGCAAATTTTCCCGAGACAAGCGAAACCTGCGGAAAAATAAAATATGCCATGTACAAAGCAAGCGCCACCTTTGCAATGCGGGGCACCATTTTTGAGGACAAGAGAGGAAGAGTCATTATCAAGGCAAAGCATCTTGCTACAACCAAAAGAAAGACAGGTGCTTTTGCCGCTATAAATTCTAGGTTCGGCACATCCACTCCCTAATAAAGAACAGCTACATCCGGCCAATCATGTGGAAAAGACCAATCGTATAACTTTTCATGCTGGTGAACATCGCACTGGCCAAAAGGGCAAGCACGATAAGCATGACCAAAAGCTTTGGCAAAAAAGTAAGGGTCTGCTCCTGGATTGAAGTCGTAGCCTGGAAAATAGCAACAACAAGTCCTATAATCAAAGCCGCACCCAAAACAGGGGCACAAAGCTTAAGAACCTGCAAAATTCCGCCCTGCATAAGGAGCGTAACCTGTTCCATTGTCATATTCTACCCCCTTAGCCTACCACGCTCTGGAACAACTGCTGAGTCAAAAGACCCCATCCGTCAACAAGAACAAAAAGCATAAGCTTGAACGGCATGGAAATCTGTACCGGCGGAAGCATCATCATACCCATACTCATGAGGATGCTCGCTACAACCATGTCTATTACGATAAACGGAATATAGAGCATAATGCCTATCTTGAACGCAACCGTAAGCTCATGCAAAATATATGAAGGAACCAGAATGTATGTAGGAACCTCGCTAAAATTCTTTGGCTTGTTCAACCTGGCCATACTCATAAAAGTACGGACATAGGAATGATCCCCGTCCAGCTGGCGGTACATGAATATGCGGACAGGAGCCTCTGCCTTGTCAAAAGCTTCTTCTATAGTAATCTCATTGTTTGAAAGAGGCTTAAAGGCATTGTCGTACATGCTCTTAAAGGTGGGCCACATGCAGAACAGGGTCATAAAAAGAGCTATTCCGTTAAGGACTGCGGTAGGAGGAACCTGCTGCAGGGAAAGCGCCCTTTTTATAAAGTCAAGCACGATGGAAAACCTTAAAAAGCAGGTAACAAGTATAAGAAGGCTTGGCGCAAGCGTTAAAAGGGAAAGGAGAAGCAAAAGCTGTACGCTGAATGCAACCTCTTTGCCGGAACGCGGAGCCGTAGCGCTAAAGGTAACGTTTGGAAAATCAATGCCGGTAATCTTTTCGCTCATGCTTGTGTTCCCCCTTGTTGAGCCTTCGGGGAAGGATGAACCTTCGGTCGAAGACTGGGCTGTTGCTGCCAGTGCGCAGAACATCACAAGCAAGGAAGCCAGAAGAAACCTTTTTATGTTTTTTCTTGTAAATAAATGAAGTATTCTTTGCATAATTATTCTCCCTCGCCTAAAGTTCGGGTTCTGTGTTTTAGTGAATTCAATATCCGCTCAGACTTTCCGTCTTCAAAGGCATTCTTTTCCGCACCGCCCTTTGAGGAACCAGGCATGAACAGATCAAGAATCTCGCTGAAATTCTTTGGCTTTGAAGCTGACTGAGTTTTGTCTGCATAAAGATTAAGGGCGTTAATAAGTTCCGCATCATCAATCTCGGAAATCAAATTGATTGAATTCTCGCTAACGCCAACAAGATAAGCCTTGTCTATAAGGGTAACAATCTGCACGGACTTTCCGGGACCAAGGCTAATGGAAGCTGCCCGCCTAAGGAATTTGTCGTCATCCCCGGCAATATAGGAATTTTTCTTTAGGAAGCGGTAAAGCAGATAGATAAGCCCAAGCACAAGGCCAAGGACAAGAATCATCCTTACGAACACCCACAAGCCGCTGCCAGACGAACCTCCCTCCCCCTGAATGGGAAGCGTAGACTCGTCGGTAATAGGCATCAGGGATTCATCCGTTGTAGAAGAAGCGTCATTCTGCTGAACTTCTGTTGCAGAATTTAAAACAGAATCAGTCTGTGAACCAGTTTCCTGAGCATTCACAGACATGACCATAGTCAAGAGAAAAATTGCAAAAACTGCAAGCAGTCTTTTTGAGTTAATCGTAGTGTCCCCCACCCATGAACAAGATACCCCCGGTCTTATCCCCGGCCGGGAGCATCCATTCCCTACATCTGTACGGCTACGTGTTCGAGCGCAGGAAGGATTTCCGTTACGCGGACACCGAAGTTTTCGTCGATAACTACAACTTCGCCCTTAGCTATAGGTTTATGGTTAACTAAAATATCTACCGGTTCACCGGCAAGTTTATCCAATTCAATAATGGTGCCTTCGCCCATTCCAAGGATATCCTTTATGGTTTTCTTTGTACGGCCTAATTCAACCGTCATTTCCATAAAGACATCCATAATCAGGCCAATGTTGCCCTGTTCAGGAGTTCCGCCAACCTGCTGCAAGTTCGGGAACTGCAGCGACTGTACATTTGGTGTATTTGCTACTTGAGACATACCGCCCATACTCATCCCCATGCCCATCATGGGCTGCTGATTGAATTGTTGAGCCGCACCAGTTGCCTGCTGCGGAGCCGGAGCTGGCTCACCGCCGCCCAAGGCTTTTACCATACCATCCGCAACAGGACCGCTGACAGCTTCCCATAAAGTATATGGGGTTCCGTCAATGTTGAGCGGATAAGTAAACAAAGCGAAAGTATCCTGAGGCATGCGAACCATTGCCTTTGGCTGATTTACAGCCTCCGGGGGATTCGTCGCCAGTCCCGGCAGTTTGCCGCCGGCACTCAATGCCGTAATCTCCGCACCTGA
>JAGACC010000188.1 GCA_017614295.1 Treponema sp. | reverse complement strand
GGAAACTTTTTTAAGCACGTTAATAAGGCGTTCTGCAATCCAGGATTCCTCGTGGTCTCCCCAGACTGTAAAATAAAAACCAGTGCGGCAACCCATTGGGCTAAAGTCAATTACGATATTTGGCATTTCGTCGCGGATGTATTCGGCAATAAGATGCTCAAGGGTATGAATTGTACCGTTGTCCATGAATTCCTTGTTGGGCTGGCAAAACCTAATGTCGTATTTGGAAACAATGTCTCCCTTGCGGCCCTTCTTTTCTGATGCAAGCCTTACAAATGGAGCTGTTACCTTTGTGTGGTCCAGATTGAATGAATCAACGTTATACTTTTTCTTTTCTTCCATATTATTTTCCTCCAAAAGTCATTTGTTATTGTGAATGCTACGCCTCTTGAATCTATATTTTTTTTGCTAAAGACCCTAGAACAGCGGAATCATGCTGCGTACCAAAGCTGCACTAAGTTCTGCCGCAGTAGATTCATTAAAAGTGTAAGAGTTTTCCTGCATGTCATCAGCCATGTCGCTCATACAGCGGATAATCACAAAGGGAATGCTGTTCAGGTAACAGGCATGGGCAATAGCTGCACCTTCCATTTCCACACAGGCGGGATTGCATGTCTCGCGTATGTGTTTCTTGATTTCCTTGTCGCTAATGAACTGGTCTCCCGTAGCAATGCGGCCTGCAATCAGCTCGTGACCCTTAGCCTCCTTTAGAGAAGCAAAAGCCACAGTTGCCGCATCAAGCATTTTTGGGTCAGCAGGAAAGTCAGAGCACTTCATCTGCGGAACTTCCGAAACCTTGTAGCCAAAGCCTGTAGCATCCATGTCGTGGTAAAGGGCATCCGTACTGGCAACAAAATCAAGCACCTTAAGCCCAGAAGCCATAGCGCCTGCAATTCCTGTGTTAATAACGTGGCTTACCCCAAACTGAATGGCAAGACGCTGAGCGCAAAGAGCTGCATTCACCTTTCCAACACCGGACTTTACAACAACAACGGCAATTCCGTCCAAAAGCCCTTCGTAGAATTCACACCCACCTGCAACCGTAGTGCGGACGGAAGATTCACCCGGCAAAGGCAAAAGCACAGACTTGAGCGTCTTAACTTCCACGTCCATTGCGCCAATAATACCGACTTTTTTCTGCATAAAAATTCCGCCTGACTATTTGAGATTGTCTATAAAAATCCTGCGCTTTTCCGGATCGTCGCTTTCCTTAAAAAGAATAGCAATGTTTCCAATAATACGCACCAAAGTTGCACCTGTGTCTTCTGCAAGCTTTAGGGTCAGTTCCTTTTTTTCATCCCTGAAGGCATTGAATTTTACTTTGACAAGTTCGCGGTCGTTCAAAAAAAGACCAACCTGTTTTTCCAAGGCTTCAGATACACCTGCCTGGCCAACAATCACCAGCGGCTGAAGGGGATGCGCCAGTTTTTCCAGAGCGTGGCGCTGCTTACTGCTTAGTTCTATCATAGGCATATAATATATTAAATTAGCCGTGCTTGCAATACGCTAAAAAGACTGTTGACAATATAATTTAACAATGTTATATTAACATTGTAATGCAAAACAAGTGAGGTTTGCCATGAGGAATGCCAACACCCAGATAATTCCCCTAATAAAGCAGAAGACTTTGGAGCTTCTTATGCAAGCAGAGCCTTCCCAGATTGGAATGAGGGACATTGCAAAAAACTGCGGAATAACAGCTACGAATATCTACCACTATTACAAAGACAAGGACACCCTTTTCCAAGCCATAAGCCTGGACTGCATACGGGAGCTTAACCAGAGAATCAAAACCGCCGCAGAAAAAGGAAGGAGTGCAAAAAGCCAGGTAAGAAATGCCGTCAATGCCTTCTGCGACTGGAGCTTTGAAAACCCAAGGCTTGCCCTTCTTGTAATGCAGGGAATAAAATCCGCAGAAAACGTTCCGCCGGAAGTAATAGAAGAATATTACATCTGCAACCGCACCGGAGAAGAAATCCTAAAAAAAGCGATAGCAGAAGGAGAAGCATCTTCTCTAAACCCCCGCTTGGACATTGGACTTTTGGTATCTGGACTCTGGGGCTGCATAGAAGCTGTACTGCTAAAAAAATGCGACGTTGAATACTGGGACAAAGGAAAAAAGTTTACGGATGCTTTTATTAAGCTTTGGTTAAAATCTGTTTTTGGAGATGAAAAATGAAGGTTCTAATTTTAAACGGTTCGCCAAGAAAGACGGGAAAGGTTTCGCAAATTCTACACGCAATGGAAAAGGTGCTTCAGACAGACGGCCACCAAGCAGAATTTGTAGAAGTAAATTCCCTTGAATTCAAATGCTGCATAGGATGCATGAAGTGCCGCGAAAAGGGAGACTGCATTCTTCCACAAGACGACGCCCACCGCATAGGAGCTTTGCTTAAGGAAAGTGAAGTAATCGTAGTAGGCTCTCCCGTCTACTGGGGAAACATAAGCGGAAAGCTAAAAAGCCTCTTTGACCGCCAGGTTGCCCTGATGATGGGAGAAAGCAAACGAGGAATTCCAATCCCCTTGCTAAAAGGAAAAAAAGCCATAATCGTAAACGCATGCACAACGCCCTTCCCCTTGAACATACTTGCGGGACAAAGCACAAAAGCCTATGCGGCCGTAAAAGAAATCCTCTTTTATTCAGGAGTAAAAATAAAAGGAAAGATTATGCTTGCCGGAACAAAAAACATGCAGGCATTACCGGAAAAAATAATCAAGCGCGCAGAAAAGCTCGCAAAAAAACTGGAGAAATAAAAATGAAAAAACTTACCGCACTCTTAGCACTTGCAATAACACTCGCATTCTCTCTTGCCTCTGCAAAAGAAGTTACTGTCTCCGTTGGAGCAGGCCAATGTTGGAAGCAGAAAAGCGATCCTCAGTTTGCCGTATGGCTGGAAGACGAAAACGGAAACTTTATCCGCACCCTCTACGTAACCCAGCGCGCAAGCAAAAAGAACTGGAGGTTTGGACCCAAAGAAGGACGCCCGGAATCACTCCCTGTCTGGTACCACAAATCCAAAAACGAATCTGCAAAAACAAAAAACTCACCGCAAAAAAAATCCGGCGAAGCAAATATTGATGCAGTAACAAGCGCAACCCCAAAAGGCGGCGTCATCTTTAAAGCAGACATAGGAAGTGCCAACTGCAAAATCTTCGCAGAGTTCAACACAAGTTTTGACTACAACGACACCTACACAAAGAAAAACAGCGGTGTAAACGGCCAGCCCTCCGTTGTTTACATGGCAGACATCCCTTCCAACTTTACAGAAAGCGAAATACGCCTAAAACTAACCGGCACCGGTTCCCCCGACGGCAGCGACGGAAAGATACACCCGCTTTCTCCCTTGCTTACCACGGCAGTAAAAATAGTAAAAGCTGTTACTGTGTGCAAATAAAAATAATTTTTTTCTTTTTGGATCGGCATTTATTTGCTTAGGGTTGCTTGCAACCCGGTGCTTCTCCAGGGTTCCGTGGGGCCCTTCCCACTCCATCCCTCCCTTTGGTCGGAACGGTTAGCGCCGCCCTTCCAATCGGGGGTAGTTTTTGTTT
>JAGACC010000187.1 GCA_017614295.1 Treponema sp. | reverse complement strand
GTTTTTCCTGCTTGTTATATTCTTCCAAGAATTCGGAGACACCTTTAGCTACGAAGTTGCGGGTGTCTACGTAGCGTAATACATAAAAGCTGAAGTCTCCCTTTTCGCTACAAATTAATATCAACTGGTTTGCGTTTTGGCCTTCATACGTTGCAGTGTTATTGTTGGTAGACTCTGTTTGTTTTAAGTTGTACTTTCTTACTGTGGCAGATACTACATTTTTAATCCATTTTTCGTTTTCTTCTGAATCTTTTGTTAAAAGCTTATTTGTAAAAGAATTTGTTCCATCTCCCTTATAGATAGGAAAATAAATTTCTCCCATATAAAATTTGTCTTCAACGAAGCAAAAGCATAATCGGCTGTTGCCCGCTAATTTTTTTGAGGCGAAGGTTCCTCCTGTAAACCAGACACAGTCTCCCCATTGTTTATCGCTAAAAGCCCTGTTTTTTTTCCATCCTTTCGATTTCATTATTTTTATGACATCATCTTTTGTCGTTCCAAAGTCAATTCCGTAAAAACCTGTTATACCATCAGATGCCGCTGCTTTCGAATCCGATTCTTCTTGCGCCGAAAGCAATGCGAAGGAAGATAACACCAATAGTGCTAAAATAAAAAATCTTTTCATACAAAACTCCTGTGGTGATGAATTTTGTTTATACTATACAAAAAAAAAGTATTCGGTCAAGTTAATTTCAATACCACCAGAAGGTTTTGTAAGAATGATAAAAATAAAAAAAGCGTACCGGAAAACCCGATACGCTTTTCTTTTGCTTTGTAGGAATCTTTTAGATTAGACCAATCCCTGAGCTAGTCGCAAGCTGCGCTTGCTTAACGAGTTTTAACTTTGCCGCACTGCGTCAATTTTTGCTTCGCAAAAACCGTTAAAACTCGCTTTACTGGACAGGTATTAGACCAATCCCTGAGCAACCATTGCAGATGCAACTTTTACGAAGCCTGCGATGTTTGCACCAGCTACGTAGTCGCCTTCTGTGGCGTACTTTTTAGCTGTTTCGTAAGCGTTGTCGTGGATGTTTGTCATAATCTGCTTGAGTTTTGCGTCTACTTCTTCAAAGCTCCAGCTGAGGCGTTCTGAGTTCTGGCTCATTTCGAGACCGGAAACTGCAACACCACCTGCGTTTGAAGCTTTTCCAGGAGCGAACATAACCTTGTTCTTCTGGAAGTATTCGATAGCTTCTGCACGTGTAGGCATGTTTGCACCTTCTGCAACAAGCCATACTCCGTTTGCAACCATCTTCTGTGCGTCTTCAAGATAGATTTCATCCTGAGTTGCGCATGGGAATGCAAGGTCAGCCTTTACGCCCCAAGGTTTTTCTCCCTTGAAGAACTTTGCCTTTGGATATTTGGTAAGGTATGTGTCTACCTTCTTGTGTTCTGCGCGGAACTGCTTTACGAATTCAAGCTTTTCCTGTGTGATTCCTTCTTCGTCAAGGATGTATCCAGAAGAGTCAGACAATGTGATTGCCTTTCCGCCAAGCTGTGTGAGCTTTTCTACAGCGTACTGTGCAACGTTTCCGTCTCCAGATACGATGCATGTCTTGCCCTTGAAGTCCTTTCCTACTTTCTGGAGCATGCAGTCTGCAAAGTAGATAAGACCGTAGCCTGTTGCTTCTGTACGTGCAAGTGATCCGCCGAATGCGAGACCCTTACCTGTAAGAACGCCTGTGTATTCGTTGCGGAGGCGCTTGTACTGGCCGAACATATATGCAACTTCGCGTCCACCAACACCCTTGTCACCGGCTGGAACGTCTGTGTCTGGGCCAATGTGGCGCTGCAATTCTGTCATGAAAGACTGGCAGAAGCGCATAACTTCTGCATCGCTCTTTCCGTGTGCGTCAAAGTCTGAACCACCTTTACCACCACCCATTGGGAGAGTTGTAAGGGAATTCTTTAAAACCTGTTCAAATCCGAGGAATTTCAATACATCAAGACCAACTTCCGGGCTAAAGCGTAAGCCTCCCTTGTAAGGTCCGATTGCACTGTTGAATTGAACACGGAAGCCACGGTTTACGTGAACCTTTCCCTGATCATCTGTCCACGGAACACGGAACATGATAATGCGTTCCGGTTCTACAAAGCGCTCAAGAACAGCATTCTTTTCCAGTTCCGGCATTTTGTCTACAACCGGAGAAATTGTTTCGAGAACAAGGCCTGCAGCCTGGAGAAAGTGTCCTTGATCTGCATAACGTGCGCTGATTTCGTCCCAAACACGTTTGCAGTAAGCGTTCTTAATATTGTATTCCATATTATAACCTCTTAGCCCTGCGTCTTCTCCGCAGGTGCTAGCAATATACTAAAGTATTTTTATTTCTTTGTAAATAAAAAGCGTGCATATTTATGCATTTTTTTGTATTTTTCTTGCGGCGGTCTTTTGTGTGTGGGGGAAGCATAGAAATAAACTTTTAAAACCTATTTTTTAGGAAAGCAATGCAGGAAATCAAATTTGGGTGTAACGGAAGAAAAATCTGGCAGAAATGCCCTTTGCGCGGGCGAGCGTAGCGAGTCTAATACCTTGTACGCGCAACTGAGGCGTTTCTGACAGATTTTTCTGGGAGTGGAACCCAAATTTGATTTCCGTGTTTTTATACTATCATTCTAATGCTAAGAAAAGAATTTTCTGCTATACTGACTTTGCAAAAGAAAGCTATTATTAAGGAAAGAAAAAAAATGTTGGAAAAGATGGGGGAATTTTTTAATGCCCGCTTGGATGGCTATGAAGAGCACCAGATGAATACGATTGAGTCTGCCAGGGAATTTTACCCTTTTACGGCTGCGTGTTTGCCAAGGGATGATGGTGCGAGGGTTTTGGATTTGGGCTGCGGTACTGGGCTTGAGCTGGAGGAGTTTTTTAGGCTGAATCCGGGGGCTTTTGTTACGGGGATTGATCTTGCCAAGGGTATGCTGGATTTTTTGAGGGTTAAATTTGTGGACAAAAAGCTTGAGCTTGTGCATGGTTCTTACTTTGAGCTGCCTTTTGGGGGGAATCTCTTTGATGCGGCTCTTTCCGTTGAGTCTTTGCACCACTTTACTAAGGAAGAAAAGATTCCGCTTTATGCAAAGCTTAGGAATGCGCTGAAGTCTGGCGGCTATTTTATTCTTACTGACTATTTTGCACTTTCTGATGAAGATGAGACATTTTTCCGCGGGGAACTTATCCGCTTGCGAAAGGAGCAGAACCTTCCCGACGGTGAATTCTACCACTACGACACTCCGCTGACGGTTGCCCATGAGAGGGAAGCACTTCTTGAGGCGGGGTTTTCTTCTGTGGAAGAGCTTAAAAGCTGGGGAGCGACACATACGCTAAAGGCTTCCTTCTAATTCTTCCGCAGCATGCTGAAGTGGTATACTTTTACGGAACTGTCCATTTCTTGGCGGTCAATGGTAAAGCCGCATTTTTGTGTGTAGAACTTTATGTTCTTTTCCTTGTCGATTGGCGTTATCAATTCGATTTTTTGCCAGTCCTTGTAGTGCTCTTTTGCAAAGTTGATTAACTGATGGCCTATGCCTTTTCGTTGAAACTCGGGAATTACACACAGGCAGCCTATATAGTAAACTTTTTCGCTTGTTTCTTTTACCGAAATTACGCCAACCGGAAGGGAATTGTAAAGCGCAATGTGTTTTGGAACTTCGATAATTGATTTTTTCATATCGTCAGTTGAGCGGCCGTATGCAGGGCATTCACCGTATCTGACATAATCTTCATAGAATGCTGCGTTGTATATATTAATGAGAGTTTCCGCATCTTCTGAAACTGCTTTTCGAATTTGTATTTCCATTGTATTCCTCTTGGGAGAGTGGTAATGATATGTTTTTTTCTAAGGCAAGTCAATCCATGGGGCGTTGGCGCAACCTTGCGATGCTAACACCAATCCATTTTAGCAGGCGTTGCGGGCGGCGTTTGAGCCCGCAGAAGGGGTAGGGCGCAACGAAGTGCGACCGCAGGGGAAGGCTTTCCCCTCCTTATAAGGTAAAATTAATTGTCATTGTAATTTTTTTTGCACTATGGTAATATAGGCGCGATGTATGCTCTAAGATTGGCGCTAAAAAACGTCATTTCACGGAAAAGTTCTGTTGTAATAATTTTATTTATCTCATTTGCGATTGCACTGCTTTTTGTTTCTAATGCCGTGTTTGACGGTACGGATCACGGTTTGGAGCGTACTTTTATAAACAGTTTTACAGGAAACATAGTTCTTAGGCCAAAGGTGGACTTTCCGCTTAGCCTTTTTGGGGACGAGACTCCTGTTACCGGTAAGCTTTCGGAGATTCCGACCCTTGTTCCTTACGCAAAGATTAAGGAGGCGGCTCTTAAGGTGGAGGGCATTAAGGCTCTTGTTCCGCAGATTACCGGTTATGCCGCTGTTAACATAAACGATACCCGCGTGCCGATTTCTCTTTTTGGGGTTCCTGGCCAGCAGTATACTTCCCTTATGTCCAGCATAAAGATTGTTGAGGGGCGTGCCTTTAAGGACGGTGAGGCTGGTCTTTTGCTGAATACGGATGCCCTTGAAAGAATAAACAAGGCTGCAAAGGTTAAGCTTGGTATTGGTTCGGACATTCAGCTTTTGACGGGTGACGGTGTTTCTTTTTCCATACGCTCTGTTCCGCTTACTGGAATTTATACCTATGATTCGCAAAACCCTACGCTTTCCGGTATAGCCCTTGTTTCTCCGCAGACTTTGCGCGACCTTGTTGGCATGCAGGACTTTTCTGAGAGTGTGGATATTGACGAGTCGCAGATTAATCTTATAGAAGACGATTCTTCCATAGATGACCTTTTTGGTAGCTCAGAGGATTTTGACGGCAACGAAGCGGTTGACGGTCCAGTGCTGAATGACGGAGGAAGTTCTGATGGGGCTTCTGGCGGCTTATCCGGCGGTGAGGCTGGTGGTGATTCCAGTGAGGCTTCGGGGGAAAATGCGGCTTTGCAGGCGGAAAGTTCTGTCTGGTCCTATCTTATCTGCATGACCGATTCTTCTGCAAACGAGGACAAGATTATAAAGCAGCTTAACAAGGTCTTTAAGGAGAACGAGTGGGCGGTTCAGGCTGTTAACTGGCGGGATGCTGCTGGCGGTTCTGTCTACATTTCCTTCTACCTTCGCATTATCTTTAACATAGGCATTGTGCTTATCCTTCTTACCGGCTTTATTGTGGTTAACAATACGCTTACGGTTTCTTCTATATCAAGGATAGGCGAGACTGGTACGATCCGTGCTCTTGGTGCTAAAAGGGGCTTTGTTATAAGGGAATTCCTTTGCGAGACCTCTCTTCTTACCATAACTTCTGGGATTATAGGCTGTCTTTTGGGCTGTCTTTTTACTTTTATGCTTCAAAAGGCTCATATTGGCATTTCCAACACTTATCTTGCGCAGCTTTTTGGCGGAAAAACCCTTTCTGCGACGATTACGGCTTCCAATGCAATACAGAACCTTGCGCTTTCCGTGATTCTTGCCGTGGTGGGATGTGTCTATCCTGTTAGGGTGGCTCTTAGGGCAACTCCGGTAGAGGCTATGAGGAGGCAGGTGTAATGTTTTCTTCTGCAAAATTCTATGCAAAGTTGGCAGTAAAATCTATCTTGCAGAACAGGGCCCAGTACCGCTCACTCTTTGCGGTGTGTTTTTTTGGAGTGGCTATAATCTTGGCTTCCGTATTGATAACTGACGGAATGGTTCATGCGGTTCAGCAGAGGGCAAAGCTCTATTACGGCGGGGACCTGCAGTTTATGGGTGGATCCAATAACTTAGACATAAAGAATCCTGCTGAATTTATAGAAAAAATAAAGCCCCTTGTTGCAAAGGACGTAAAATTCTACAAGCGCTTTGACTATGACGCAAAGAATTCCGCTTTTTACTACGAGGGAGAAAAAATCCGCCAGCGCGTTTTTAAGGGTGTTGATTTTGCCGCCGAAGAGGAAGTCTTTTCTAGCTTTACCTTTGTTGAGGGGGGCACGAGAGTTTCCCCTGAGCACAACACGATGATTATTTCTGAGCCAATAGCGCGCCGACTTGGACTTCATGCCGGGGACATGATTACCCTGCAGCTTTACACGATAGGCAAGTACACAAACACCATAAACCTTGTGGTTACGGGAATCTTTCAGGATGCAAGCCTCTTTGGAATGTACACTTCCTATATAGACATAGAGAGCCTCCGTACTGCAACCGGATATTCGGAAAACTATACTAACAGAATCTGCCTTAATTACGGAAAGAGGTCCCCTACAAAAAAGGAAGTGCTTCTTTTGCAGTCTGGTCTTGAAAAACAGTTCAACATGTTCCCCCTTACGGACGACAAGCAGAGTTTCTACGCTGTTCTTTTTGACAATGTTTCCCCCAAGCCGGTCTACGCCCTTATTACTCTGGATGCCAACATAAAGGATTTGCAGATGGTCATAAAGGCGCTTTCCTTTGTTACCCTGTTGATTACCGTGATACTTGTGTCTATAATTGCGGTTGGAATTGGCAGCACTTACCGGGTAATCGTTATGAAGAGGATTACGGAAATTGGCATATACAGGGCCATTGGAATGAAGAGTTCCGGGGTAAAAAAGGTCTTCCTCTTTGAGACTTTTTTTCTTTTGCTTGCAGGCTTTGTTTGCGGGGTGGTTCTTGCGCTGGGCATATCCCTTGCTGTTTCCTACCTGAACCTTTCCGTAATACCGGCATTTGACATTTTCCTTACTGCCGGCCGCCTTATACCAAAGATTGAGCCTGCAAAATGGCTTTTGCTCTTGGGAATTATCGCTGTAACTACGATATTGTCTGTGTTGTTTACGATACGAAACGTTGTTCACATTAGTCCTGTGAATGCGTTTGCAACAACAGCCTAATTTAGGAGTATTGACTATGAGAATTATATCTAAGACTTCATTTGTATACGCTTCTTTTTTGCTTGCAGCAGCTTCCGCCTTGTATGCACCAGCCCTGCACGCTCAGACTACTTCCGCTGCACAGGCAAAGAATTTGCTAAAGAAAACCGACCAGAGCACAGCCTTTATGGATTCCGACTTTGCCGCAAACTATTCAATGGTTCAGAGCAAGCCGGGACAGGGAAATTCTAACGTTCAGGCAGTAATGTACCGCCGCGATTCAGCCCAGTCCTACACAATCCTTATAACCGCTCCTTCCAAGGACAAGGGTAAGGGCTACGTACAGTTTGACAACAGCATCTGGTTCTACGACCCGGCAGACAAGCAGTTTGTCTTTACAAGCTCCCACGAAAGGTTCCAGGGTTCAAATGCAAACAATTCTGACCTTGTGCCGCAGCATTTTTCTACCGATTATTCTATAGAGAAGTTTTCCGACGTAACGCTTGGCAAGCTGGACTGCGTACTTTTTGAGCTTAAGGCTTCTGCAAAGAACGTTGACTATCCTACAGTAAAGCTTTGGGTTACAAAGGAAGACGGACTTATCCGCAAGAGGGAAGACTACAGCCTTTCCGGACAGCTTTTGCGCACTTTGGCAATCCCTTCATACCAGAAGTATGGATCCCATTCTGTTCCGGACAAGATGCTTATCGTGGACAACCTTCGCGGAAAAAAGATAGACGGTAAGATGCAGTACGAAAAGACCCAGATTACCGTTACCAATGTTTCTTTTGCAAAGCAAAGTGACACGGTTTATACTAAGAAATATGTGGAAATGATGAGCAAATGATATTCAAAAGGGGAAAATCGGGAGCAAGTTGGCATTCTGCTAATGGAACTTCTGTTGGCAGGTTGTTTTTAAGTTTTTTGGCGCTTTTTTGCCTGGAATTCTTGACTCTTCTGGCTCCCACCCCTCTTTATGCGGAAAACACACAGGCTTCGGCGGATGAGATGGATGATTTGGACTCTATGTTTGAAGATGCCGGTGATTCCGTCGGGACTGAAAGTGCACCCGTAACTTCTTCTACTACAGGAAATTCCCCCTTTTCCAACATAGTTTTTAACGGCAGCGTAAAGGCAAATCTTGGCTACATACAAAAATTCCTCCCGGAAAAGGACAAGTCTCCATACGCTTCTTTTTATGCAACCCTTGGCTTTACCGCAAGACCTTCCTCCGTACTCTGCCTAAAGGGCGATGTTTTTGCAAAATTCCCGGACATGGAGTGGGACGTAAGAACCCTTTACTTTGACTACATACTGCTTGACCGTGTTTACCTTACCGGAGGACGTACGGATACAAAGTGGGGCAATTCATTCATCTTTGACACAAACGTACTGGACGACTCTTTTTTGGACAAAACCGGCTCTTCCGTTCTTGATACGGATGACGATGAGGATTTTTCCAGGGATTTCTTTGGCATAGCGACGATTCCTATTGGACGCGGAGAAATTCAGGCTCTTGCCCAGTACTACTACACGGACAAGGATCAAAAGCTGGACAAGCAAAACCTTAGCTATGCGGGAAGCATCGAATATCCATTCGGCATGTTTTCGCTAAAGGCATTCTTTAAGACCTGGCCGGATTCAATTACAAAGGACCAGAGGATAACACCTGCGGTTGGCCTTGAATTTTCGGGCGACATCTTTGACTGGCACATTACAGCCTGGGGCAAGGTTCACACGGATGTTCCGGACAAGAAGATTCTTTACAGCTCCTACACATGGAAAAAAGAAGACTTTGATTACGCAAAATTTGTTGGCGGCGTTAGCAGGCTCTGGCAGTTTGGCAAGGCACCCCAGAAGATAGGCTTTGTTACGGAATTTGAGACTGTTTTTGACAATACGGACAAGTTTTACGGCTCTGAAGTTACCAATAACGTAGCTTTTACTGGTTCCTGGAGGCATATTGCCGGGGGAATAGTTTCTGCAAACGTTCAGTGGTTCCACAATTTGAATGATTCTTTTGGCTCTGTTATTCCAAGCCTTTCATTTTCTGGTCTTCCGCACGGAACCGTTTCTTTCCTTGTTCCGGTCTTTTACGGCAACCAGACAACAACTTACAACAAGGTGGACATAGTTTCTACCGAACACAAGCCCGCGGTTTTGGTTGGACTTGTGTTCAGCCTGACTGCTGATTTCTGATTTTTTGCTTTTAATTTGTCTTATTGCGCTGAAAAATAGAAGATATAGTCAAAAAATCCTTCAGACTTGGAGCAGTGGGTAACGATTATCCATCCGTCATAGGTCTCTTTGCCAACATTGCGCGTTACGATCGTCATGTAGACGTTATTGTCTGCCGTGTCGTAGGAAGCAAGGTTCTTTTCGGCAAAATCACGCACATTGTAGTCTTCTTTGTCAATATTTTCTTCTGTTATGCGGTAGAAGTTTGTAAGCTTCATTGTTTCGCGAAGGTTTTCTGCGATGTTTTCCGCATTGCTCCATTCCTTTGTGAAGTTGTAGCGTGAATATGAGCCCATGTAGTTTACGATGGCATCGTCCTTGGTGTAGGCGTGTACTGTTACTGCCGCTGCAAGGAGTAGGGCAAGAACTGCTATTTTGCGGGTAATATTCTTCATATTGCACCTCCATTAGACCGGATCTTTGGAAGCTTTTGTTCCCCAAAATTCCGGCCTTTTATATATAACAAGCGGCAGTAAGTCCAGGTTACACTTAGTCGATTTTTGTCATGTCTGCAACGTCTTTTTCGTAGTCTACGCCTTCTACGTCAAAGCCGTTTATGTTAAGGAAGTCGTGGCGCAGTCCTTCAAGGTCTGTAAGTTCTGCTACGTTGTCTTCCTTTACGCTAGCCATGATTTTGTCTACTTCTGCCTGAACTGACGGGTCAAGCTCCCAGTCGTCTATGCGGATGCGGCCTTCGCTGTCTACAGGAACGTTTCCTGCTGAGTTGTCCGCTCCGGTGTAGAGGCGCTCTGCAAAAAGGCGTTCCATCTGTTCAATGCAGCCTTCGTGGGTTCCCTTTGCCTTCATTACCTTGAAGAGGGCTCCAAGATAGAGGGAAATAATCGGGATTACAGCGCTGGACCTTGTTACAAGACCCTTGTTTTCGCTAACAAATGCGGCTCCTCCAAGAGGCTTTAGCATATCGCTGATAGTGTGTGCCCTTGCTTCCAAGTCTTTCTTTGCAGCACCGATTGTTCCGTCGCGGTAGATTGCGTGGCTTAGCTTTGGGCCTATGTATGAGTATGCGAGTGTGCGGCATCCCTCTGCCAAGACTCCTGCTTCGCCAAGCTGCTTAATCCAGCGTTCCCAGTCTTCGCCGCCCATAACCTTGATTGTGTTGGGAATGTCGTCGCCTTCTGCTGGCTTTGCTTCCATAAAGGAAAGGGCGCCAGTCATCATGTCCAATGCCTGTCCTGCGTATGGCTGTCCAACAGGTTTGATTACTGACTTATAGAGAACCTTTGTGTCCGGGTCTGTTCTTACCGGGCTTGCAAGGCTGTAGACAACAAGGTCAAACTTTGCGTTCCATTCCTTTACCTTGTCTATTACCTGCTTTCTAACTTCGTCGGAAAAAGCGTCTCCGTTGAGGGTTACAACCTTGAGTCCTGCTGCTTCTGCCTCGCGGTCAAATTCCATGTTGTTGTACCAGCCTGGTGTTCCGCCCTTTGTTTCGCGGGGTTCCTTTTCAAAAGACACGCCGATTGTGTCTGCTCCGTATTCAAATGCCGCGCTGATTCTGCTGGCAAGTCCGTAGCCTGTGGAGCAGCCCAATACAAGAACAGTCTTTGGGCCTTTGCCGCCTTCTTTTACTGTCTTTATTCCGCGTTTTGCCTTTTGAGCTGCCGCATATTTTATCTGACGGGCAGTTTCCTTTGCGCATCCAACCGGATGAGCGTTGATGCAGATGTTGCTGCGAATCATGGGTTTGATAACCATAAAAAACTCCTGTTTTATAATAGAGGACTTTCAAAAATCAGATGAATTTTGGAAGTGGCTCAATAAGCTTTGGTAATTTCTATTTATAATTCTATCCTTAATTTTACCCTTTTTTACCCTATTGGGTCAAGTTAAAGCGTCTTTTGCAGAAACTTGTATCTTTGCTTTTTTTTTCTATTTGGACGGCAGTTTATTAGTGGACATTTATTTCTTTGCAAACATACATTTATCGTAGAACGGCTTTTCGGGGTTCCGCGCTAACCGCGCTCCATTGCTTACGCAACCCGCTCCGCGGGCCCCTCCAATCCGGCCTCATGCCTCCGCTTTGATTCCTCGAGCCAGATACAAAACATACTATCCTTGTAGACAAGGCGATTACTATATTTTTCCTGCGCCTAACGTTGGATTTACATTTTCCATTACTTGATAAAGCCATGGGGTTAAGCTAAAATTGTAAGCTGTAAAATACACAAGGAAATCCTAATGAATCAAGAAGAACTTTTGCTTAATTTGGAAGATAATGAATGGCCACTTACTACAATTGATCATGACAGGTTGATTGCCCGGGCAATAGTTGTAGATGATGACGGAAATTTCTATTTTATTAGGGCAAACAGGGATGATGATTTTGGAAAATCAACAATTATTGAAACATCAGGTGGTGGCGTAGAAGCT
>JAGACC010000186.1 GCA_017614295.1 Treponema sp. | reverse complement strand
GGAATTCCTGCATTTTGGCTATTTTAATGTAGACTGATTTTTGTTTTCATATTATAATATTAAGAAGAATTTTAGATTCCATAGATTATGGATGCTTAGGAGTTTTTATGGCGGTAAAAGAATTAAATCGCTTTGACACCAACGCAAAGCGCAATGTGCAGATAGCAACAAAACTGACCGCGGTTATTGGTGCTGTGGCTCTTATCTGCTGTTTTGGTATTGCATTTATTTCTATATATATATTTGACGCAAACCTCCGCAAAGACACGGACAATACGCTTAAGCATACTGCCGACGGTGTTGAAGAAATGCTTACTGACTGGGGAAACTCCATTGAGAGCATAGCAAATTTGATTGCTGCAAGACCTGAGGTTATTGAAAGCATAGAGAGCAAAAACTCTGCTGCCATGAGCAAGACCCTAAAGGAAATGGCAAGCGCCTTTGACCTGGAAATTGTTGCGGTAACGGATGCCAAAGGTAAGATTTGTCCCGGAGGAGCCATAGGGGTTAGTGAAAGTGCCCAGCTTTCCGTAGGATCTGCTTTTAAGCATGCTGTTGCAGGAAATTCCGTAAAGTCATTCGGCTGGTTTTCTGCTGACGACTACGCCTTCATCTGTGCAATTCCTGTCCGCAAAGACAAAAATGTTATTGGTACGGTAATTGTTGGCTATGATTTGGTGAACGGTTCTTTGACACAGGCTCTTTTTAACACCTTTAGCCTTGACACTACAATTTTCCGCGAAAACGTCCGCGTAAACACAACCCTTCTGGATGCCAGCGGTAAAAAAATGACCGGTACAAAGCAGGAAAATAAGGCAGTTCTTGACAAGGTCTTTAACAAGGGCGAACGTTACACAGGTTACTTGGAAATTGGTGGCAAGGAATACAACTCCGTCTATATTCCTATGAAGAATGCCGATGGCAAGGTTAGCGGTATGATTTTTATTGCAAAGAGCCATGCGGTTATAGAGCACGTAAGAAACACCACCCTAAAAGTTGTAATTCCTGTTTCTTTGATTGTATTCCTTATTGCAGTATTCTTTGGTGGTCGCTTCGTAAGATGGCTTATGTGGCGTCTTGACAACATTACAAAGGTTCTTGTTGAACTTGAATCCGAAGATGCAAACCTTAGCCGCCGCGTAAAACTCCTTATGCGTGACGAAATTGGAGACCTTATCATCCACTTTGATGCCTTCTGCGACAAGCTGCAGAAAATCGTTAAGGAGATTAAGGAAACCAACGTTGAACTTAACACGACGGGTATTGACCTTTCTAATTCAACGCACGACACAGCAAGCGCAATTACACAGATTATTGCCAACATAGAAAGCGTTCACAAGCAGATTTCTTCCCAGAACACTACGGTAAGCCAGACGGTAGCCGCAGTTCAGGGTGTTTCTGCTACGATTTCTCAGGTTAACGGACTTATCGACAGCCAGGCAACAGGTGTTACACAGGCTTCTGCCGCTGTAGAAGAGATGATCAGCAACATTTCTTCTGTAAACCTGTCGGTAGATAAGATGGCAGACCAGTTTACCACTCTTAATGCGGACGCACAGACCGGTTTTGCAAAGCAGCAGGACGTTAACGAAAGAATCCGCCAGATAGAAACCCAGTCAGAAATGCTTCAGGAAGCAAACCTTGCAATTTCCAGCATCGCTGAACAGACAAACCTTCTTGCTATGAACGCCGCTATCGAAGCTGCACACGCTGGTGAGGCTGGTAAGGGCTTCTCTGTTGTTGCAGACGAAATCCGTAAGCTTTCCGAAACTTCTTCTTCACAGTCAAAGACAATCGGTGAACAGCTTAACAACATCAAGGATTCAATTGTTTCCGTTGCATCTGCTTCCAACGACGCAAGCGAAGCCTTTACTTCTGTTACCAACAAGATTAAGCAGACAGATGAACTTGTTATGCAGATTAAGGCCGCTATGGAAGAGCAGAATTCCGGTAGCCGCCAGATTAGCGAAGCCCTTAGAAATATGAACGACAGTACAGCCCAGGTTCATACAGCATCGCAGGAAATGGCAGAAAAGAGTTCACGCATCGTTCACGAGATGAATTCTTTGCGTGATGCTACGGACGGAATGATGCAGAGTATGGACGAAATGGCAAACGGTGCCCGCAAGATTAACGAGACCGGTATTGCATTGAGCGACATCTCTAATAACGTTCAGAGGTCAATCAACAAGATTGGTAGCCAGATCGACTTGTTCAAAGTTTAATAGCACGTCATTCCGGGCTTGACCCGGAATCTATGTATGTAGGCAGACACTGGTTTTGTTTGCTAAGAGACATAGCCCCTGAAATTGGTTGTAAGCAACCCCGCTTCAAAACAGGTTACTGCTTTGCGGCGGGGTTGTTGATTTTGGAAGATAAAAAAATGAATTTAAAATTTAACTTGGCAGACAGAGAAATTTCTACGGAACTTCCCGCTTTTATCATGGGGATTGTAAACGCTACACCGGATAGCTTTTATGCTTCTAGCCGCGGAGGAATAGACCGTGCCCTTAAGCTTATAGACGAGGGTGCGGATGTACTGGATATTGGCGGAGAAAGCACAAGGCCTGGTTCTTCTTATGTTAGCGAAGAAGAGGAAATTGAGCGCGTTGTTCCGCTAATAAGGCAAATCCGTAAGACAAGCAATATTCCAATCTCCGTGGACACAAGGAAGCTTGGCGTAATGCAGGCTGCTTTTGATGAAGGGGCCGACATTTTAAATGACGTTTCCGCTTTGCTGGATTCTCCATCCCTTGCTGAATTTTGTGCGCAGAAAAAACTTCCTGTAATACTGATGCACAAGAGGGGCATTCCTTCCACTATGCAGAAGAACGGCGGTTACGAAGATGTCTTTGCTGAGGTTGATTCCTTTTTGCAGGAGAGGGCGGACTTTGCAGAGGAAGCTGGTATTCCAAGGGAAAAAATTATTGTTGACCCGGGCATAGGCTTTGGCAAAGATTTGGAGGCAAATATTGCTCTTATAAAGAATTGCGGCAGTCTTTGCTCTTCAAAATACCCTGTGATGATGGCGCTTTCCAGAAAAACCTGCATTGGTGCAATTACCGGCCGCAAAGAAGATGAGCGTCTTTGGGGAACACTTGCTGCGGACATGCTTGCGGTTCAAAAAGGTGCCAGCTGGGTCCGCGTTCACGATGTTGCTCCTGCAAGGGACACTCTTTTGGTTCTAAAGGCTCTCTCCTAAGACCGATACCCGCAGGCACAGGCGCTAGGCAAACAGTTCCGTCTGCTTGAGCCACAAGGCCACTTCTTCTGCTTCCTTGTCCAAGGCGCGGTCATCCTTTACAAAAGGAGAAATGTCGCGAACCTGGGAGTAGACCTTCTGCAGGAAGGGGCTGAATTGCTCCTTGCCTACAATGTCCATTGCCTGGCATACGGCAAGCACGTGTACTGCAAACTGAAGGAAAATCAGCTCAATCTGTTCTGCAAGGTGGCGGGCAGAAATGGTTCCCATGGAAACCTTGTCCTGATTAAGTGCTTCTGTTGGCGCGCTTGTTATGCTGACCGGGGCTGCGTAGGTCTGGACTTCGCCGCGGATGGCGCTCATTGTAATCTGGGCAGCCTTGAAGCCGAAGCGTAAGCCTGCCTGGGGGGAGTCTTCTTGCGTAACAGGTATGAGGTTTGGCGTGAGGCCGTTGAATTTGCCGTCTATTAAAAGCTCTGCCTGCTTGTCTGCAAGGTCGCTTATGTTTGCAAGGGCTATGCGGAGGTAGTCGCAGCTTGCGCAGATGTGGCCTCCGTAAAAATTGCCCGTGTTAAAAAGGCTCTGGCTTTCTATGTCTACAAGCGGGTTGTCGTTTGCGGAATTGAGCTCCTGTTCTATAAGGTCGTGGGTAAAATGCAGGGTGTCGCGGAGTACTCCGTTAATCTGGGGTGCGCAGCGTATTGAATAGCGGTCCTGAATCTTTTTTTCTGTCTTGCGGTAGCCTTTGTTGCCTATTGCCTTCATTGAATTAAGGAATTCTTCGTAGTTGTAGACCCTCTTTGCATCTTTTACGATATTGTAGATATAGGCTGCACTTTCGCACTGGCCCGGATGGTTTTTTATTGAACTGACCTTTGCGCGGAAGGG
>JAGACC010000185.1 GCA_017614295.1 Treponema sp. | reverse complement strand
TCTCAAAAAAACCGGTATGGCTTCCACACTCAAAGGCGGACAAGCAAAAGGCCTACGACATTCTCCGCATGACAAACGCCCACTCTCTTGCAGACAAAAGGGTTTGTGATCTTTCAGGCGGAGAAATTCAGAGGGTTATGCTTTCACTTGCAATAACCCCTGTACCGGACATCCTTCTTTTGGACGAGCCTGTTAGCGGAGTTGACAGAACCGGACTCAAGGACTTCTACGACCTGGTTTCTTCGCTAAGGCGGGACTACGACATTACCATTCTTCTAATAACGCACGACCTTGACCTTGTGGCAAAGTATGCAGACAGGATTGTCTTTATAAACAACAGCAGCGCGGTTTCCGGCACCGTAAAAGAGATTTATTCCAGCAAGGAATTTATCCAGGTGTTCGGCAGGTTCGACTTACAAGAGGACATTTAAATGGAAAGCATTTATTCTTTCATGAACCTAATTCTCCCCTTTGAATGGGCATCCCCAGACTTTATGAAAAACGCCCTGCTAGCAATCATAGTTGTCTGTCCCCTATTTGGAACCCTGGGAACGGCCGTTGTTTCCAACAAGATGTCTTTCTTTTCCGACGCAATAGGACATTCATCCCTTACAGGAATAGCGCTTGGAGTAATTCTTGGAATCCGTGAGCCAACAGTAGCAATGGTGGGATTTTCCCTAATACTTGGTTTTACAATCATAAGCGTAAAGCTAAAAGGCAAGGCTTCCGCAGACACAATAATAGGAGTATTTTCTTCCGCATCAGTTGCACTCGGTATAGTCCTGTTAAGTTCAAGCGGAAACTTTGGAAAGTACCAGCGCTACCTCGTAGGAGACATACTAAGCATACGCCCCGGAGAGATAGCCCTTCTTTTGCTTGCAGCCCTGGCACTCCTTTTGGTATGGATATTTTTCTACAACAAAATGCTCATAACAAACCTTCACCTAACCTTTGCAAAAAGCCGTGGAATCCGCACATTCTGGATTGAACAGATATTCGCTCTTGTTACGGCAGCAACAGTTACCCTAAGCATAAGGTGGACAGGACTTCTTGTAATAAACAGTCTGCTAGTTCTTCCAGCCGCAGCAAGCCGTCTCCTAAGCAGGACAAGCCGCCAATACCTTTGCTCATCAATAGTCATTTCCTTTGCAAGCGGAATACTGGGCCTAATCCTCTCCTACTACATAGGAAGTGCATCCGGAGCAACAATCGTAATTGTTAACACAGTCATATTTGCACTCTGTTTTTTGGCAAGCACAATAAAGAGGCACTTCTAAGGAAGCATTGAATTTTTATGATAAAGATAAAGGCTGTCATTTTTGATTTGGACGGAACTCTGCTGGACACGCTTTTGGATTTGGCGGAAAGCTGCAACACTGCACTCAGAACATTCGGCTACCCGGAGAGGACTGTTGACGAAGTAAGGAATTTTGTTGGTAACGGACTTGGAATGCTAACTGCAAGGGCCCTTCCCGGAGGCAAAGACAACCCCCAGTATGAAGAGGTTCTTTCATGCCTAAGAGAAAGCTATGCCAACAACTGGAACAATAAGACAAAGCCTTACCCCGGAATCCAAGACCTTCTAAAAAAACTAAACGCGGAAGGAATAAAATGCGGAATCGTCTCCAACAAACCGGACGCACAGGTAAAAGAACTGACCAAAGTTTTTTTTAGCGGCACAATTCAAGAAGCAATAGGCGAAAATGAAAAAGAAGGCATAAGAAGAAAACCCTACCCCGATTCAGTATTTACCGTAATGGAAAAACTCGGCACAAAAAAAGAGGACACAATCTATGCAGGAGACAGCGACGTAGACATTCAGACTGCGGCAAACGCATGTATTCCCTGCATAAGCGTAACATGGGGATTCAGACCAAAAGATTTTCTTATTCAAAACGGAGCAAAAATCCTTGCAGACAATACGGAAGAATTCATTAAGATAATAGAGCACCTATAGGGCACAACGAAACATTCCAAAAGATTTGGACAGGAGGAAAAATGAAGGGCAAAATCGTAGAAGACATTTTAAAAGACCACGTGGCAGACAACAAGTGCGTATTTGTTTTTCCAACCCAGACAGCCTGCGAACTTTGGGCAGACAAAGCCATTTTTATAAGCAGCACAAAAGCGGTGGCAACAGAGAGGTTCATAGCCTGGGATGAATTCAAAAGCACATCAGTAAGAGGCGTTACCCAAGACAAAAGCGCAATTCCTGCAACCCTGCGAAAGATTTTTGTTCACATGCTAATAGAAAAAAACGCAAAGGAACATTTCTTTTCCAACCTTATTCCAAGTGAATACGCAGAGACCGCCTCTAATTTTGCCTCATGGATTTCTTCTCTTTTGCCAAGCCTTGCCCAGTGGAAAAAGCGCTCAGAAAAAGCAGCTCTTGAAGAAGACGAAGAAGACAAGGACTTGAACAAGCTCTACAGCCTTTACAAAGAATTCCTTGACCAAAGAAATCTTTTTGAACCAGCCTGGGAAATGCCGCCGCTAAAAGAAGACGGAAACAAATACTTCATCTTCTTCCCGGAAATACTCATGGACTGGAGCGAATACAAAGACATACTGGCATCCGGAAGCAACATAGAAATAATAAATGTTCCCAAAATAGAAGAGGAAGAAAAACCCCTTTGCCACTTCTTTTCAAACTCACGCGAAGAGCTAAGGAACATGGCAATCTACCTAAGAAAAATTCACCAAGAAAAAAATATCCCCTGGAACAAAATTGCAATCTCCGTACCGGATATGGAAACCTACGAGCCATACATAGAAAGGGAACTTTCCCTTTACATGATTCCCTGCGTGCTAAGGAACGGAAAACCACTCACCCAAAGCGGAGCCGGAAACTTCTTTCTTCAAGCAGCGGAATGTGCAAAAAGCAACTTTAGCTTTGATTCCCTAAAGACACTTCTTCTTAACAATGAACTTCCATGGAAAGAAAAAGACCTTAACGAACAGCTAATCGTATTCGGACAGGAAAACAACTGCCTCTGCTCATACGAATACAAGGGCAAAAAAAATGACGTCTGGGAAGAAGCATTCAAGCAGTCAGGAAAAGAAGAAAGGCTTTTCACTTTCTACAAAAAGCTAAAGCAGGACATTACAAACTTTGCAAATGCAACATCATTCAAAAACATACGCACCCAATACTTTATCCTAAGGAACGACTTCTTTGACATGAGCGTATGCCCCGTTTTTTCTGACTTTATAATGAGCCGCTGCATCTCAGAGCTTTCATCATTGATTGAACTGGAAGAAGCCTACCCCGACTGCACGGTAAGCGATCCATATTCATTCTTTACGGACTACATCAAGGACAAGATGTACGTTGTGCAGGCACAGGAACTCGGAGTTCAGATTTTACCATACAGGCTTTCCGCCGCCGCACCCTTTGAAGTTCAGCTGGTAATAGACGCAAGCCAAAGTTCACTCGGAATCACATACAAGCAGCTGGGATTTTTAAACGACGTAAAAAGACAGGCACTTGGATTTACAGAAGACCCCAACGTATCAGACCTTTTTATAAGACTCTACCAGCTCTGCTCAGGACAGGAATCATATTTCTCCGCCGCATCAAAAACATTCAGCGGTTACGGAATAAGCCACGGATTCTTTAAGGAAGTAAACCATATTCCGTCAGAAAAAAATTATATTCCGCAAGAGATTCCCCAGGGCAGCGACTTTTACACTTCGGAAAAAAACTGGATGCTGCAAAAAGAAAATTCACAGTTCCCTTCAAAAATTACTTCCATAGAAAAAGAAGGCTTTTGCTCATGGGAAGAAAATCAGGATGAAGAAAAGGAATCAGAAAAAGATGCAACCCTTCCAAATGGAGTTTCAAGCGAAAGGCTAAAAGAAATATTCCAATCAAAATACTGCAGGCAGGGGCCACTTCAGATTTCAGCAACAACGCTAAGAAAATTCTACGAATGCCCAAGAAGCTTCCTCTTTGAAAAAGTTTTGTCCCTAAAAGAAAAGAACAACGAAGCAGAACTCATGGACCACTTTGCAATGGGAAACCTCTACCACAGAATCCTTGAACTCTTCTGCAAGACTCTAGCAAAAAACAACCTTCCCTTAGCCACAGTAGACGGAAAGCTAAGCGATGAATACAAGGCAATCCTTGACGAAAGCATAAATGACGCAATAGAAGGATTTAAAGCAAGCCCCTTGGCAAAGCAGCTTATGCTCACCACAAAGGACGCCCTAACCCAAGCAATGACTTCTACCGTAAGCGCATTCTGCTCAAGCTTTGAAGGCTGCAAAGTTGTAGAATCAGAAGAAAGCTATTCCTACTCCAACAAGGAACCCCAATACACCTGCACAGGAAAAATAGACTGCCTATTAAAAAACGAAGACGAAGCGGAATTCATACTGGTAGATTTTAAAAGCTCGGACAATGCAATTCCCAAAGACACATTCTATGTTTCTGACGACGTAGCAGTTCCAGACTTCCAGATGCCGCTCTACCTTAACCTACTTTCCAAAGCGGAAAATCCAAAGAACGTGGAAAACTGCGTATTCTTTAGCATTAATGACTACAAGGTTCGGGGAGTAACCGGAAGCCTTTTCTGCAAGCAAGAGGTAGACTTTCTTCCGACCATGGAAAAAGTGGACAGCCTAATCAATGACTTTTGCGAACGCATAAAGAACTTGGACTTTAGCATAAAGGACTTTGACATAGAAGCCGACACTTGCAGGTCTTGCGCATACAAGTCAATTTGCCGCAGAACATTCACAGTAGCAGGAGCAGAATAATATGGCAAGAGAATTAGACCTTTCGCAGAAAAAAGCCGTAATGGCAGAATTAAATTCAGTTGTAAGCGCCGGTGCAGGTTCCGGAAAAACAAGCGTACTTTCCGCAAGGTTTGCCCACCTGGTACTGGAAAAGAAATACAATGTAGACGAAATACTAACGCTAACATTCACAAAAAAAGCAACAGTAGAAATGTATTCAAGAATCTATTCAACGCTAAAGGAAAAGGCTCCGGAAAAAACTGCGGACTTTTACAAGGCAAACATAAAGACTCTGGACAGCTACTGCGCATACGTTGCAAAACTAGGCTCAAGGTTTTACGGAGTTGCCCCAGACTTTACGGAAGACAAAGATGCCATCTACAAAAAAGCGGAAGACCTTGCCCTACCCTTCATCCTAAAGCACCGCGACAACTTTGCCATAAAAGCCTTGGTTCAAACAAAAAACTTTGCAGAAATAGCAAGCGGACTTTTTGTTAATCCAATACTGGAAAATTCAACCGTTGCAGAACCAATAGATTTTGACAAGGCAATAGAAAGGCAAAAAAATGAAATCTGCTCTGTCTGGAACAAGATGTCAAAAGCCCTAATACAAACAGCATGCGAACTAACATCCTATGCAGGAAACTACCCGGGAAAAATCACCCCTAGCATACAGGCAATTCAAGAGACAGTAGCAAGAATAGAAGTCCCCGAACTTTTATCTATTTCCCCAGATGACTGCGACCAGGCAAATGTTGAAGCCTGCGAAAAATTCATAGCAGCATTTGAACCAATCTTTAGCGTTAAGCTACCAGGCGGAAAAGCAAACGAAGACCTTGTCCAGCTAAAGGATCTTGTCAAAGCAACAAGAGACAGCGTATCAGCTCTTTACCCAATTGCAAACTATGTAGCAGGCGGAAAAATAATCGGTGCAACAATTCCCCTTCTAAAAGAATTCCAGGAAGCAATAAACAGGATAAAGCGCACGCAGGGAATACTCACATTCAAAGACATAGCATCCCTTGCAACATGCATCCTCCGCGACCACACGGAAATCCGTCTTGCAGAAAAGAAAAAATACAAGGCAATAATGATAGACGAATTCCAGGACAACAACTCCCTTCAAAGAGACCTGCTCTTTATGCTTGCAGAAAAAACAGACCGCAAAGAAAAGGGAGTTCCTTCAGTAGAGCAGCTGGAAAAAGACAAGCTCTTTTTTGTTGGAGACGAAAAGCAGAGCATCTACCGCTTTAGGGACGCAGACGTTACAGTCTTCCGCGGACTTTCCAAAGACTTTAGCCAAGGCAACATGGAGCTAAAGACAAACTACCGCTCACACCCGGCACTCATCACAGCCTTCAACGCAATCTTCGGAGGAGAGCCTTATTCACTAGAAGAAGCAGAGCCAAATGCCCCGTCAGTCTTCTACAATAAAAGCTTCCCCCAAGACCAAGTTCCCGACTACGAAGCAGTCTACCGCAAAGTAGATATTCCCCTTCACAAAAAAGAAGAAGAGTTCAGCCTGGAGCCAAGAATTCATTTTGCAGTCTACGGAAAAGACCAGGAAGAAGAAAAAGGAAGCCTTACCGGAGAAGAAGCAGAAGCCACATGGGTTGCAAAAAAAATCCTTGAGCTAACAAGGCCCGACCAAAGCGGAAAGGCAAAATACAAAGTCTCAGACATCACAGTTCTTTTTAAGACCTATGCCCTTCAGCCCCTATACGAAAGGACCTTCCTCAACTACGGAATTCCATACAACACGGAAGTTGTAACCGGATTCTTTAACGACGGACCTGCAAACGACATATTCTCCTTCATGAGAATCTGCGCCTACAAAACAGACTCACTCGCATACGCACAAGTCCTCCGCTCCCCATTCGTAAACCTTACCAACAGCGAGACAAACGCAATCATACTGCAAAGCCCTGTCCCCTTCGAAGCGGAAGCAAAGCAAGTCCTCTCAGGAAAAAGCCTTGAGCGCTACCAAAAAGCAAAGGAATTCTACGAAGAACTTTCACAGGCATCCCAAACGCAAAGCATAACAAAAACGCTGGACACCCTCTGGTACAAAAGCGGTTACTGCTACGAAACGCTCTGGAACAGAAAGGTAAACATGTACGCAAGCTTCTACGACAGGGTATTTGAACTTGCCCGCCAGGCAGACATAAATTCCATGAGCCTTGCATCCTTTACGGACAGCGTAAGAAGCCTAAACGACGAAGCGGAAAAACTGGACGGCATGGACATCCCAATAGAAAAAAATCAGGGTGTAAGCATAATGACCATCCACAAAAGCAAGGGCCTTGAATTCCCGGTAGTATTCATCTGCGGAGCCCACAAGGGAAATCCAAATTCAAAAAACATATCCCCTGTATATTCAAGCAAAGACTTTGGCATCTCCATAAACACACCCCCATGCAGCTCTTTTGCAGACAAGGGAAAAACTTCCACCATGAACTATTTCTACAACAAGGTAAAGGAAGAAGAAAACGCAAAGGAAGCGGCAGAACTTAGAAGGGTTGCATACGTTGCAGTCACCCGTGCAGAAAGCGAAGTCTACATAACGGCAGTGGCAAACAGGAACTACCCTTCAGACCCGGAAAAAGCAGAAAAATTCCTTCTTGGAGGAGAATCAAACCCCGCTTCCATAATACAGATTTTCTCACCGCTAATTTATTTTTACAGCGAAAAAGAAAACGCCCCCTTCACATTCCAAAACATTCCGCCTGTAGCAAAAAGCGAAATTCAAACCGCAAAGTCAAGCGGAATTGCAAGAGGCAACACTAAAAAAGAAAAACTTTCCTTTGCAAAAGAAGCGCGGCCACTTTACCAAAAAGCAGAAGAAATCACAAAGGAAGAAGTAAAGCCCCTCTACCTCTACCCAAGCCTTCTGGAAAAAGAAAACGCAGAATCAAGCCCCGAAAGTTCAGCAAGCACAAGCCACGCACCCCAAGGAAACGCCCCCTACCAGGAGATAAACGAAATTGTCGAATCATCGGACGCAAAAAACAAATCAGGCTTTAGCTACGACTCATTCGGAACAATCGCCCACGCCTACATGGAAGCAAGCGTAAGCGGACAAGAAGTCTCCTACCCGCAAAGGGCAATCGCAGGACTCGAAGGAAGCAAAGAAAAAATTCAGGTCATAGAAAAGATCTGCAAAAAAATGGCAGACACTTTCAAAGAATCCCCAGTCGGAAAAGCCGCATGTTCAAGCGAATGGAAAAAGACGGAATTCCCATTCAAAAGCTTAGCAGGTCAAAAAATCGTAAAGGGAACAATAGACCTTATCTTTAAAGAGCAAGACGGAAGCTACACAATCGTAGACTACAAGACAAACCAAAGCATAGAACCGGAACTCTACTATTCACAGCTTGCTTGTTACCGCCAGGCCGCATCCAGAATTCTTGGCGTAGAAGAAGATTCCGTCCGCTGCATCCTATACTACCTCCGCTTTGGAGAGGCAAGGGACATAAGCGCAGAATGTTCAAAAGTGGACATGGAAAAGTTTGCCTAAGGATTTTTATTTTTTCTTTTTGGACCATACTCTGTCCGCTAACCCGCTTTCCAGGGCTCCGCTTCGCTCCGGCCCGCCTTACGGCGGTCTGGATTCTCCACCCTTCCAATCGGGGGTAGGTTGCATTTAAAAAAGTTCAAGCGCCTTCTGCATGTGATCCGGAAGAGGAACTTCAAACAGGCGGTTCTCTCCTTCAAGCGGAAGGCTTAACTTTGTAGCGGCAAGGCAAAGCTTTTTAAGACCAAGCCTGCGAAGAATTTTATTCATCTTAAAATTGCCGTGCTGGTCATCCGCAACAATTGGAGCTCCCGCCTTAGCAAGCTGAATGCGTATCTGGTGCATCCTTCCAGTTCCAAGCCTTATCCTCAAAAGAGAAAGCTTTACCTTCTGCCCCTCCGCTTCAAGTTCTGCCACGCCTTCAAGAGTAAAAAACAACTCCGCCGCCTGCTCCTTCCCGTGAGAAAATACCACGTCGCGAAGAAGATTCTCCTTCCCCACAGAGCAAGCATTCTTTCCCAAAAGAGGAAGCCCCACGCAAATAGCGGTATATTCCTTCCTTACCTGCTTACC
>JAGACC010000184.1 GCA_017614295.1 Treponema sp. | reverse complement strand
TTTTTCTCCTTTTGCGTTTCAGCTTTCCCCATCAAGTGGACCAGCGGATTTTGGCAATCTCTTCCACACGGTCTATTTTTTCTTCTATTAAACTATAAGCCTCTCGGTTGGCGGATTTTAAGCTTCTTACCTTGCCAAGCCACTTTTCAAAGGCTACGCGGTTCTTTTTGCTTGCGAGTTTTTTGAGGGTGGCAGGAATCAGTTTTGCAAAGTAGCATGAAAGGTCATTTTTTTCCAAGACCCTTTGCAATAGTTCCCCAAGTTCCTCTTCCTTTGTTGCACATGCGCACGGAAAAAGAAGTGAATAAAGGGACTTTGCTTCTGCCGCAGAAAGAGACTCCGTAAGTGAATTTTCCTTGAGCACAAAAAAATCATCCGTCTGCACCTGGATTTTATTTCCGCAAACTTCAAATTCCAAATATGTCTTTCCGTCACTGGAGCAATAAGAAGTTGTGCTTGCTTTTTTTAGCCTTTCCCTGCAAAAGCGCTGCCTAAACAAAAGCAAAAGCTCCTTCTTTGCAAAGATTGACTCTATTTCTTCTGCCGACTTTTTGTTGGACTTTCTTGAAGTGTCTATGCAAAGAATAAATTCAATGTCGCTGTTCTGCCTCTTGTTGCTCTGCTTGCCGCCCCGGTAAGTGGTGTATTCATTTGTAACAACGGAAACATAGCCCTTCTTCATGCAAATTTCGCACATGGCGCTAAAGGGAATAATTCCATCCGTTGAATAGCTTACCAGTATATACTTTGCATCCAAGTTCTGCACAAGGTCTGCAAAATACTGGGTTGCGTCTGCCTTGCTGCAATAGGGAGAGCGTGTCTGAACCCAGTCGTGCCTTATGCCTGCCTTTTCCCTAAGCCTGCCGCTTTCGTTAAGTTCCAGGGAGGGAGCTATAAAATCCCACTTTGCAATAGTGTTCAGCATAAAATAGTTGCTTCCGTACTGGTGCTGATTGTAGGGCGGGTCAAGATAAGCAATGTCTATTCCCCTCAAATCCTTGGCAAGCTCGTTGGCATTCTCCTTAAAAACATGGCATGGAAAATCAGAATCAATCAGTGGAGGAAAATGAAGCTCTATCGGTGCAAGAATCCTCTTTAGCGCATCCTTACCGTGACCGCCAAATTCCTTGTGGAAAGCCTTAAAAACCCCGGATGTGTTAGTGTGGGTTGCCGCCTCGTACAAAAGCAAAGCCATAAGAAGGTTGCGTGCCAAAAGAACCTTCTTGTCCTCGGAATGGGAAGGATAGTTTTCTTCTATATAATTGCGTATTTTGTCTATGTTAAGCGCGTTCTGCCTGGTGTAAAAAAGACGCTCGGTTCTAAAATCAGCCTTTTCTATGCTAAATTCCTTTGGAGCATAATACTTTGCTATAAACTGCTTCTTCTTTGCCGGTGCCGGAAGTGAATTTATCTTTTCAAGGAGAGCGCGGAACTTTTCTTCGGAGCCAAAAATCTTTTTTATGTCGGACTTGCCAACAGTCAAAAATGCCGTATTGATTATCTTTGAATAATACTCCCAGTCGTTGCTAAAAACCTCAAAGCCCAAAGACTTTGCAAATCGGGAGACTACCCCGCTGCCCGAAAAAGCATCAAAAAACTTAAGTCCCGGCTTTAATGTGGCCCCGCATTCCTGCATAGCCTTATATATAAGAGTAAGCAGCTTGCGCTTGTTACCAATATACGCAATTATCTGCTCCGTCAAATACGCTGTCCCAAATTCCATTCAATCAGTATACCAAAAGCCAGCAACTTTAACAATGGAAAACTCATACCGCTCATGGAAACAAAAAGTGGACAAATTAGAAATTTTAGTGTACAATGAACTATCAGCGTTTATGACAGGAGTTTTTGATGAAAAGATCGGTTTTTAATTGTATCATCCTCGCAGCCAGCATTCCCCTGCTCTTGGTTTCTTGCAAAAAAAAGGCAAAGGAAGATGAAAAAGCTTCAATCCCCGAAGGTTTCGTAAAGATTTCGGCAGGAAGCTTTATGATGGGAAGCAAAGCAGGCGACAAATTTGAAAAACCGGCTCATCAGGTAAAAATTACGCGCGACATTTTTATGTGCGACCACGAAGTTACCCAGGCTGAATACAAGACCTACTGCATATTCGGAAGCAGCCAGCCTTCAGAAAAGCTTGGTGTGGGAGACAACTTTCCGGCTTATTACGTAAGTTCATACGATGCGGTAGTCTACTGCAACCTCAGAAGCATTGCAGAAGGGCTGGACCCGGCATTCTCTCTGGACGGCGTAACAGACCCAAGGGAATGGAAAGGCATTGTGGAAGGTCAGGATGCAAACGCAGGACGCTACTGCGGACCAAAGAACGGCAGCAAGGAATGGGACACAATCATAATGAACCCATCTGTAAACGGCTACAGACTCCCAACCGAAGCTGAATGGGAATACGCGGCATGTGCAGGAGCAGACGGTTCAGAAAAGAGCCTCTGGGCAGGTACGGACGACAGTTCAATACTTGGTCAGTATGCTTGGTACAGGGAAAACAGCGGCAAAAAAATTCATGAAGTAAAAGGAAAATCACCCAACGCATGGGGACTTTACGATATGGCTGGAAACGTCTGGGAATGGTGCTGGGACTGGCTAAACACAACGGTTCCCTACACGGAAGAAGAACAGACAGACCCGACCGGCGCCCCGGAACCGGACAAAAAGAATTCCCGCATAGAAAAAAGCGGCTCCTACCTTTCCGCAGACATCTACTGCCGCACATTCAACCGCTACGGTAACTACAGAAACTACCGCTTTAGCGACGACGGAATGCGCATCTGCAGAACAGCAACCAACGCAAGGTAAGCCCCATGAAAAAATGGTATGACGAAGAATACGAGTTCACTGTAGAAGTAAGCGGATTCCTTCACGGAGACCATACCGAACGCTACTGCCGCAACGGAGAAGAAATCGGGGACAAATACACCTGCACTTACGGCTGCCCTGTTAACCAGGATGGATACGGAATCTGCTCCAAAACCATGATGATGCTTTACCCCCTTATGGAAGCTGTAAGAAGCGGCGGAGACCTGGAAAACCTTGGCGGAGACGGAAAATATTCAAAGACAATAGTCTGCCCGGACGGATGCGTAATGTTCAAACTTACCGCAAAGCCTCTGGGTAACCCCAACTTTCACAAGGGAAAATTCTGGGACTACCCCGACGAAACGGTCTAGCTTTTTAAAGATTTAAAAGGAGGCCTTGCCATGGACTTTAAAGTAAAAGACTTGCCGGAAGTTGCAATCATTGGAAAGCAGGGCTTTTGTTCGGAAGGGAACAATATCGTTAAGCAAATATGGGAAGACGCAAATTCCCACTTTGGAGAAGTAAGCTCCCTTGCCCTAAAAGAAAGCGACGGTTCTCTAACCGGTGTATGGGGTGCAATGAGTGACCAGTCAATGGCATTCCTTCCTTGGACAAACAATTTTTCTACAGGCTATTACCTTGCGGGAGTCCAGGTTGCCCCGGATGCAAAAGCTCCCGAAGGTTGGACAAAGTGGATTCTTCCCCCAAGGAAATACCTTGTTGTTGAAGTTCAAATGGAAGAATACGCAAAAACATTTTCCGAAGTACTCAACACAATCCTTCCGCAAAACAAGTTAAAGCTATGCGGTGCCGCCTGCGACTTTACGGATCCCAAAAGCGGAAAGAACAAGCTCTTTTTCCCAGTCCAATAAAAAGTCAAATAAGGCAGCAAGAATTTATTCTAAAATCTATTCTAAAATCTCTTCAACCACATCCACTGCAGCGGCAACCATTTTTGGGCAAAAGTCTGTAAAGAGTTTATTATCCAGGCAATATTGCTTTCCTTCTTTTGTAGAAACATCACAGCCCAATAAATCATTGCAGATATAAGAACCGCATTTTTCCTTAAACCGATTCATCATCAGATCGTTTACCCTGTCAGAAGAAGCGCGGCCTTCTGCATCACCTGCACTTTTTTGTCCACGCAACAATCCCAAAACCATTAGTGCACCGGTAACAGCTCCGCACACTTCTCCTTTCCGCATACCGCTTCCAAAACAGCTTCCAAGCCTTAGAGCCTGTTCTTCCGTAATTCCACATTCTTCAGAAAATGCCGCAAGAAGGGACTGGGAGCAATGCAATTTTTGCGAAAAATAATTCAAAGCCTTTTCTTTGTGATTCATATTTTACCCCAAATACTTTTTAACATCTGCAACGCTCAAAACCTTTCCAAAAGAAACAATTTTGTCGTTAACAGAAAGTGCCGGCAGACTCATTACACCCGTTTCCATAATTTTCTGCATGTCCGTAATGTACTGAACGTCAGCTGCAAGATTCATTTCTGCAAGAGCGTCAATCACATTCTGATGAAGTGTCTGGCATCCCTTGCAACCGCTTCCGTAAACCTTAACAGTAAGATTTTCCATAAAAACCTCCTATAAAAATAACGCTTGAAATACGTTAAAGAAATACCCCACAAAAATTATCCCCAGTAAGCATATCAAAACAAAAACCACAAGCAGCTTAGTTTTAATTGCCTTCTTTAGCATTATAAGCGACGGCAGGGAAAGCATGGTAACCGCCATCATAAAGCTAAGGACAACTCCCAAAAGCGCACCCTTGGCAAGTAAGCTTTCGGAAATAGAAATGCAGCCAAAGGTATCCGCATAAAGAGGAATGCCTGCAAAGACTGCAAGAATTACCCCGAGCGGATTTTTCTTACCAAGAATGCCAACAATCCATTCAGCAGGAATCCAGTTATGAATTACAGCCCCAAGTGCAACGCTCAGAAGAATATAGGGAAAGACTTTTTTTAGCGTAGCATAAACAGAATGCAAGGCAGACACAAACCTTTCTTTCTGAGTCATTTTTTCTTCTGTAAGCGAAAGGCTTTTTCCATTACGGATAAAATCTGCAACCTCCCCTTCCATGTGAAGGTGTTCTATTACAGTTCCGCCTGCAACCGCAACAAGAAGTCCAAGCACAACATAAGCAAGAGCAATCTTAAAGCCAAAGATGCTGGTCAAAAGAATTAGCGAACCCAAATCAACCATAGGAGAAGAAATCAAAAAGCTAAAGGTAACGCCCAAAGGAAGCCCCGCTGTCGTAAAGCCCATAAAAAGGGGAATAGAAGAACAGGAGCAAAAGGGTGTAACCGTTCCCAAAAGGGCTGCTATTATCCTCGCAAAAATTCCCCTAAAGCGCGAAAGTATTTTCTTACTTCTTTCCGGAGGAAAATAGCTTTGGACATAAGAGATAATAAAAACCAAAACAAAAAACAGCATGGTGATTTTTATTACGTCATAAAGGAAAAACAAAAGGCTTCCACCAAGTCTACCTTCAAGATCAAGTCCTGCTGCAGAAAGCATTTTGCCTATAAGACTTTTAAGCCACTGCATTCCAAGAATCTGATTCTGAATAAAATTTCCCATAAGCCCTAACCCTTACAGCAAGTTTTACCCGCTGCTTTTTTTCCTGCCAAAGATTTTCCTGTAAACTTAGAAAAAGCATCTTTTAAGTCGGAAAACTTTTCGCAGTTTATTGAATAATAAGTCCACTTCCCTTCTTTCCTTGAATTAACAAGATTGCAGTCCGTAAGAATCTTCATGTGATGGGAAAGAGTCGGCTGGGTAATATTAAAGGCATCAAGAATTTTACAGGCACACAATTCGCCGCCAGTAAGCATTCCAATAATCTGAACCCTGTTTTCGTCCCCCAGAGCTTTACAGATAAGGGCTATTTCTGATTCTTTCATACAAAACCTCACATTGATAACTATCTATATAAAACACACTACAGCATACATTGATATTTGTCAATATGAAATGAAAATTTTTATTGAAAAGATGCCTATTCTTCCTGAGCACATGGCTGCCAGCAAAAATCCGCAAATAAGGCTAGCCAAAAGAGCAGAATTCAAGCAGGAAAATACAAAAACTCATATTTTTACTGTAAAAAAGCATAAAAATAAGGAAATTGAATACTTTTTCCTATTATTGCCAAATTCCTCCGCAAATAGTAAATCCGTATTTTTAAGCATCAATTAAAATATAATATTTGCCAAATTGTACATATATACTGTATAATTAAAAATGGAGTATTAGCCAAAGGTAAAAAGCTCATAAAGGTCTTTAGATACAGCAGGAGGACTTTGCTAAAAAAATGTCTTACTCAATCATAAGTGTGCTCGCATTGGTACTTAACCTCATAATAAACCATGAGGGTCTTAGACATTTTAGAATCTCTTCCAAAGAACAGGAATCCGAACAGTTAACAGCCATACACTACAGCCATTTTCTTACGGCGGCAAACTGCTACTTTATTACGGACATAGCATGGGGTTTTTTGTACGATTACCGCGAAATACCAACCGTCGTCCATTTATTGTTTTGGGACTGCACATTTTATTTTGCATTTATGTTCCTAACAGTAATTACTTGGATGCGCTACATCGTCTCCTACCTTAACATAAAAGGTAAGCTAAGCAAAATCCTTCTCCGTGCTGTATGGACACTGCTCTTTCTTGGACTTGTATATCTTATTATAAACCGCTTCCACCCAATAATTTTTTATTTTAACGCAGAACATGACTACATAACAAAACCGGGAAGACATGCAATCTTTCTCATGCAGGGAACCCTCTACATGGCAACCACGGTATATGTGTTTTACATAGCCAGCCGAACAATCAGCAGGAACAAGGTGCGCTATATAGCGGTAGGCTTAACATGTCTTGTTATGAATCTATTCATGGTGCTGCAGATACTAAACCCAAGCCACCCCTTCTACGCAATGGGCCTTTTAATCGTAATATGCGTAATTCATTCCTTTGTAGAAGCCGGAGAGAGGAAGGAAAAAGAAATCTATGACAACATTGCAACAAGCCTGGCAGAAGATTACGAAGCAATGTATTACATCAACATAGAAAGCGGTGAATATTTGGAATTTTCTACAAACCAGGAATACGACTCCATGAATATTCCAATAAAAAACAGGAATTTTTACACAGAGGCCAAGACGAACATAGAAAATTATGTTCATCCGGACGACAGGGAATTTGCAAAGAGCCTCTACAACAAAGAATCAATACTTAATAATCTGGAAAACAAAAAGTCATATTCCTACAAATACAGGATACTGATTGGAGGGCAGCCAAGGCATTTCCAGTTTACGGTAATGAAGGCAAGCGACAACAGGCATTTTATCCTCTACGGAAAAGATATAGACAACGCAATTACCGCAGACAACATGCGCTCCGAAAACCAGAAGAACCATGTTACCTTTAGCCAGGTTGCAGAAATTCTTGCAATCAACTACGACGTAATCTATTATGTTAATGCAGAAGATTCAAGCTACATTAGTTACGAATGTAGGAACATCTACGGCAAACTGGACATGCAGAAGTCCGGTGATGATTTTTTTGCAGATGCCCAGAATGACATCTCTATGATTGTTCACAAGAGCGACGGGGATTTTGTACGTGCATTCATCAACAAGGACCATATAATCACAACCCTTAACAATCAGAAAAGC
>JAGACC010000183.1 GCA_017614295.1 Treponema sp. | reverse complement strand
TTCCTATTCCGCGACACCGCGGGTTTTCAGACGGATTTGCCTGAGAGCGGAACACAAAACTGACTCCCATGCATATCAGTTTACACAAGCTACTTTTTGCATTAATATGGCATTATGAAAGTTATAGCGGAAATTGGCACTGCCCACGGCGGTAATATAGAAAAAGCACGCGCTCTTATAGACGAAGCAGCCTCTTGCGGGGCAGACATAATAAAATTCCAATGGGTGTACGCAGACGAGATTCTACATCCAGAAACAGGCTTTGTTAACCTGCCGGGGGGAAGCGTAAGGCTCTACGACCGCTTTAAAGACCTGGAAGTTTCCACGGAATTCTTTAAGGAATGCCTTGAATACACCCACCAGAAGGGACTTTTGTTTGCATGCTCACCATTTGGACTCCGCTCGCTGGAAGAACTTGCCTCTATAAAGCCAGACGCAATAAAAATCGCAAGCCCGGAAGTAAACCACATACCTCTTTTAAAGGCATGCAGCTCCTACTACGGAAAAATCCCGATAATCCTTTCCAGCGGAGTTTCTACCCTTGGAGACATAGAAAAAGCCATAGCCATTCTTACAGGCGGAAAAGCCCCTAATAAAGAAGAAAAAAGCCTAGTCCTTCCCCCGCTAACCCTACTTCACTGCATAACCTTTTACCCGGCTCCGGAAGACGAATACAACGTGCGCTGCGTAGACACCTTACATAAGATATTCGGAATACCAACCGGCATAAGCGACCATTCCCTTGACCCGGTCCTTGTACCAGTCCTTGCCTCTGCAATGGGTGGAAGCATGCTGGAAAAGCACATTACGCTAAGCAAAAAAACGGACGGACTAGACGACCCTGTTGCCCTGGAAGAAGACCAGTTTAGCCAGATGGTTAACGCGGTAAGGCAGACGGAAGCCATATTCGGAAGGTTTGGAAAAGACTTTGCGGCCGGGGGAAATTCCATTACAAACGCAAGGCTTCTTGCAGACGGAACAATACTAAGCACTTCCCAGGCAGAAATCATAAGGCAGATGGAAATGCAGTACGGAGAGGAAAAAGTCCTAAAAGTTCTTGGAAGTGGAGCAAAGAGGCTTGCCGCCAGCGAAATCAACAACTACGGAAGAACAAACCGCTCCCTCCACTACACATCTTCCTTAGAAAAGGGTCATAAAATAGAAAGCAAAGACATAGCGGTTCTTAGGACGGAAAAAGTGCTTACCCCAGGAATTCCGCCGGAATTTCTTGATACGGTGATTGGCTCTGTGCTTCAGCAAGACGTAACATCCGGGAATGGAGTGAACTGGCAAGATTTGTTGCAAAAAAACTAGGACAGAGGGTAAAAGCAGATGGATTATAATAAATTAAGGGAAGAACCTTTAAAAAGTGCCGTTCAGCAGGATTATTTTAAAGCATACAAATATACACAGCTAGGAAATATAGATTTTGTAATTGCAAAGCATAATACCGAAAAAGGAATGCATTCGCTTTTTGAGGAAGAAGGAATAGATGGCAGCATAAAATCTATTCTTTGGGCAGAAGCAAAACAAGGCACAAATCATGACATATATGAAAGTTTTGTTCAACTCATCCTTACAATAGGAAAAGAAAAAACTTTTGAAAAATACCTACCGCCCAAGTATATAGGTGCTTTTGATGCAGAAAAATTTGCATTTATAGAGTACCATCATATACAGGAATTATTTTATCAAAACGACTTTAACTGGAATGTAACCCCGTCAAATCATGAAACTAAAGAATTTAAGCAATTGCATCAATTGAGTGAAAATCTTTTACAAGATAATTCGATTCTTTTTAAATATGAAACGCAGGGTACAGAACTAAAAGAATTCATTAAGCTGAATTTTAAAACAGACAAAGATGTTTCTGAAAAAATTAATGTAACGAAAAATAACTTTACATTTGTCTTTCAGCGTTGGTCAGAAGTAGTAAAGCCTACAATTAGCGTAGATTGGGAAAAAGCAAATAAGGCTGGTATTATTAGTGCAGATTTCTTTTTGGCAGATTTACTTTCCAATGAAAATGAATCACTTAAAGATTCGCTATATGTTGTCCTAAAAAAAACAAAGTACGAACTTGCAAAAAAAGTTGATGAACTTGGCTTTGAGACGGCAAGTTATGTCGGTTTTACCGACAAACAAAAAGCATATAAAGAATTTTGGTCAATTTATAGCCGTCCGCCAAAAGAAGAATATTGGGATTACATAATCGGTCGCCGTGATTTACTTGTTCCGCAGGATATTCGAGAAAGAAAAGGCAGTTTCTTTACACCTCAAATTTGGGTTGAAAAAAGTCAGCAGTATCTTGCGGATGTTTTAGGAGAAACATGGCAGGATGAATATTATATCTGGGATTGCTGTGCTGGAACTGGAAACCTCTTAAACGGACTTACGAATTATCGAAATGTTTGGGCGAGTACTCTCGACAAGCAGGATGTCGATGTAATGAAAGACCGTATTTCCAACGGCTGGAGCATGTTTGAAAATCATGTGTTTCAATTTGATTTTTTAAATGATGAATTTTCAAAATGCCCTAAAGAGTTGCAGGATATTCTGAATGATGAAGAGAAGCGGAAAAAGCTCGTAATTTATATAAATCCACCATACGCGGAAGCAACTGCACTTTCCACTATCGTGGGCAATAACAAACATAAAGCGGGAATTTCTTCGAACAAAACTTATGATAAATATAAATTGCAACTTGGGCGTGGCATAAATGAAATCTACGCACATTTTTTTATGCGTATTTATAATGAATGTTCAGGATGCATTCTCGGTAATATTTCTACGCTAAAAGTTTTATCATCGCAAAACTTTAATGATTTTAGGAAAAACTACAAGGCAAAATTGGAGAAACTTTTTGTAATTCCTGCGAATA
>JAGACC010000182.1 GCA_017614295.1 Treponema sp. | reverse complement strand
ATAATTGAAGACCAGAAGATTCAGTACCAAAGGTTCAGGATGCTGGATTTTACCGCCACAAAGAATTACGCCCAGACTTTGGAAGACCACACCCTAATTGTTGAGGCAATAAAGTCCAGGAACAGGAAGGTGGTCTCTAACCTTATAGGAATGCATCTTAACAACGGCCTTGAGCGGGTTAGCCCCAAGGTTCTTACGGATTTTAAGCAGTACATAGTTCCGCCGCAGAATATGGACTACTGGAGGAAATACAACCTTAAGTACTACAAGTAGCTTTTTGGGCTTAGGGATTTGCTTACGGGCTTGTTTTGAGCTTTACTTTTGGAATTTTATGTGAAAATATTCACAGTGTCAAATTGACAGTGTAAAAAATATCACAGTAGCTAAAAAAATACACCAAATCTGAAAGAATTTCACTGTTTTTATAGGAAAAAAGACTTAACAAATTTTTATAATGCAGTTATAATGGTTTCTAAGAAAATGCAGTAGGTGTGTCCGGAATAAACGGTCATGCGGCTAAAAAAAATAAATTGAGGTAACAGGGGCCAAGTCCATTGTTATCAGGAGATTTGTATGGCAAACACTAATAAAATCACCATCATCGGTGCCGGTCAGGTTGGTTCAACCGTAGCTTTTGCGCTTACGGTAAAGGAACTCGCATCAGAAATCGTACTTATTGACGTTGTTAAGGACAAGGCCATGGGTGAAGCAATGGATATCCGCCAGGGTACTCCATTCATTGGTCCGGTTTATGTTCATGACGGTGAATATGCAGACGCCAAGAATTCTGACATCGTTATTCTTACTTCCGGTGTTGCCCGCAAGCCAGGTCAGACACGCCTTGATCTTGCCCAGACAAACGTTAACATTACAAAGTCTGTTATAAAGGAAATTACAAAGGTTGCTCCGGATGCACTTTACGTAATCGTTGCAAACCCGGTAGACATTCTTACATACCAGTTCGTAAAGACTTCCGGAATTCCTGCAAACCACATCTTTGGTACAGGAACTATGCTTGACACTGCCCGCTTCCGCGCACGCATCGCAGAGACATACAAGGTTGCACAGGAGAACGTTCACGGATACGTATTCGGTGAGCACGGAGATTCTTCTTTTGTACCGTGGTCCCTTGCAAACATTGGCTGTATCCCGGTAGACAAGTATGCTGCTTCTTACGAGGCAGGAAAGCTTCCTGAATTTGACCACAACAACGTTGAAGACTACATCAGAAAGTCCGGCGGAATCATCATCGCTGCAAAGCACTGCACAAACTATGCAATCGGTATTACAACTGCACACCTTTGCGAAGCCCTTACTTATGACACTGACTCTGTTCTTACAATTACTTCTATGCTTACTGGCGAATACGGAATCAGCGACGTTTGTCTTAGTATTCCGACCATTGTTGGACACAACGGTATTACAAGCCGCCTCGTAGCACCGCTTCCGGAGTCAGAGATTGCATCCCTCAGGCACAGCGCAGACTGCCTTAAGGAAGTAATCAGTCAGCTTGACTTTACTTTGTAATTAATTCATTTAAAAACACAAGTTGTAACAACAGCCAGCCCCTCCTTTTTGGTGGGGTTGCCAATTGAAAATTAATAGTATTTTTGGAGTTGCAGACGTATGGAATACCGTATTGAGCACGATTCCATGGGCGAAGTAAAGGTTCCCGCAGACAAGCTTTGGGGAGCACAGACAGAACGCAGCCATGAGAATTTCCTTATAGGAGTGGGTATTGAAACAATGCCCCGCGAAATTACCAGAGCTTTCGGTTATCTAAAGAAGGCAGCATCGCTTGCTAATAACGAGCTTAAGCCGGAAAAGATGACTGATGAGAAGAAAGACTGCATCAGCAAGGCCTGTGATGAAGTTATAAGCGGTTCTTTGAACGACAACTTCCCGCTTGTTGTATGGCAGACAGGTAGCGGTACTCAGAGCAATATGAACACCAACGAGGTTATTGCAAACCGCGCCAACCAGATTGCAGGAAAGAAGCTCTGTCACCCGAATGACGACGTAAACATGAGCCAGTCTTCAAACGACACATTCCCTACAGCATTGCACATTGCAGCTACTGTAGAAATTGAAGACAAGCTTTTCCCCGCAATAGACACTCTTGTTGCTACATTCAAAAAGCTTGAAAAAGACAACGAAGGCATCGTAAAGAGCGGACGCACCCACTTGCAGGATGCAGTTCCGATTTCTTTTAGCCAGGAAATTTCCGGCTGGAGGTCTTCACTTGAACGCGACAAGGAGATGATTGCATCTTCACTTCCCTACCTTAAGCAGCTTGCACTTGGCGGAACTGCTGTAGGAACAGGTCTTAACGCTCCAAAAGGTTTTGACACTCTGGTAGCAAAGAAGGTTTCTGAACTTACAGGAAAGGACTTTGTTACTGCTCCAAATAAATTCCATGCGCTCTCAAGCAAGGACGAGATTACTTTTGCCCACGGCGGACTCAAGGCTCTTGCTGCAGACCTTATGAAGATTGCTAACGACGTACGCTGGCTGGCTTCTGGTCCACGCGACGGTCTTGGAGAAATCCATATTCCGGAGAACGAACCGGGCTCTTCTATCATGCCGGGCAAGGTTAACCCAACCCAGTGTGAAGCTATGACCATGGTTGCAGTTCAGGTAATGGGTAACGATACCGCTGTTGGAGTTGCTGCAAGTCAGGGCAACTTTGAGCTTAACGTTTTCATGCCTGTTATCGCTTACAACTTCCTGCAGAGTGTAAGGCTGCTTTCCGAAGTTATGATGAGCTTTAACAACAACTGCGCGGTTGGCATTACCGCTAACAAAGAAAAGATGCACTTTAACCTTTACAATTCCCTTATGCTGGTTACGGCACTCAACCCCTACATCGGCTATGAGAATGCTGCAAAGACTTCCCACTTGGCATACGAAAAGAACATTTCCCTTAAGGACGCCTGCGTTCAGTTAGGATTCCTTACTGCAGAAAAGTTTGACGAAGTATTCCATCCGGAAGAAATGTGTAAGGAAAAATAAGACGGAGACAGGCTGATTTACGGCTTTGGGCAAAACGCTATTGAATTTGTAAATTCTGGTTTTTCCAGTTTACGGATTTTCTAAAAAGCAAAAAGGTGCTTGCTTGGCCAAATGCATTCAAAAACGGGGATGCAAAGAAAGCTCCTTTTTGCCGGCCGTGCCTAAAGCTGTACTAAAGCTTGTATCTGTATAATCTAAAAAAAGTGGCTGTGTATTATGTCCTTATGCGTAATACACAAGTATTACATATGAGGATGTATAGAATGGAACACATCACCTATTCCTACTTCCCCGGTTGTACTCTCAAGAACAAGGCAAAAGACCTTGACGTCTATGCGCGTGCATCCGCGGAAGCTTTAGGCTTCACTCTCAAGGAAATTCCTGAATGGCAGTGCTGCGGAGGAACATATCCTCTTGCAAAGGACGAAATTGCTTCCAAGCTTTCGTCTGTTCGCGCACTTGCCGCCTCTAGGGATGCCGGAGAGGATTTGGTAACAATCTGCTCTGCATGCTACAACGTAATCAAACAGGTTAACGCAGACATGCAGAATGACCAGAATGTCATCACAAAAGTCAACAACTACCTTAAGAATGACGACATTCAGTACAACGGAGAGGCAAAGGTACTCCACTACCTTGAAGTTCTCCGCGATGTAGTTGGCTGGGACAATGTAAAGGCTGCCGTTAAGAATCCATTTACTGGAAAGAAAATCGGTGCCTACTACGGATGCCTTTTGCTGCGTCCGGGAAAAGTCCTTCAGTTTGACGACCCAGAAAATCCGCAAATTCTTGAAGACTTCATCAAGGCAATCGGCGGTACTCCAGTAATCTACTCTCAGAGGAACGAATGCTGCGGTGCCTACACTATGTTTGAAGACAAGTCAATCCCCCTTGCCAGAGCCCAGAAAATTCTTGGAAACGCACAGGACATGGGTGCAGACCTTCTTGTAACTTCTTGTCCGCTTTGCCGCTACAACCTTATCAAAAACAAGGCAGACGGTCAGCCGGACGTCATTTACTTTACGGAGCTCCTTGCAGAGGCGCTTGGCGTAAAGGATGCAGTGCAGAAGGAGGCCGTAAATGCTTAAGACTGAAATTGAAGAGGCAAAGGCCCAGATTCTTTCTATCAGCGGCGTAAACCCAAAAAGCTGCATGATTTGCGGTAAGTGTTCAGGCACATGCCCAAATTATGAGGAAATGGAATACCACCCGCACCAGTTTGTGCAGATGGTAGAAAACGGCGAGATTGAAAAGCTCTTGCAGTCCAAGTCAATTTACAAGTGTCTTTCTTGCTTTGCTTGTCTTGAACGCTGTCCGCGTCAGGTTGAACCGGCAAAGCTCATAGAAGCAGTACGCATGTATGTTGAACGCCAGAGAGGCCCATATCACCTGAATCCAGAGGATGTACCGGCTGCTCTTGACGACGACATGCCCCAGCAGGCTATTGTAAGCGCATTCAGAAAGTACAAGAAATAAGGAGTGGTATATGGAAAGAATAGGTGTTTTCGTGTGCCACTGTGGCACCAACATAGCAGGCACGGTTGACGTAGCAAAGGTTGCAGAAGAACTTGGAAAAATTCCAGAAGTAGTCTTCTCTACCCACTACACATATATGTGTTCTTCAGCCGGCCAGCAGATGATAGAAGACCACATTAAAAATGATCATCTTACGGGCGTAGTCCTCTGCTCATGCTCTCCGCGTATGCACGAAAAGACATTCCGCGGTTGTGCAGAAAGGGCTGGACTTAACCCATACAAAGTTGAGGTTGCAAACATCCGCGAACAGGACTCATGGGTTACAAAAGACATGGGCCTTGCAACGGAAAAAGCAATCGCTTTGGGAAAGGCTGCTGTAGCAAAGACTATACTTGACACGCCTCTTACCCCTGGCGAAACCCCAATGACAAAGCGTGCCCTCGTAATTGGCGGTGGTATTGCAGGTATTACTGCAGCTCTCGACATTGCAGAAGCCGGATTCCCGGTTGACCTTGTTGAGCGCAAGCCTACCGTTGGCGGAAAGATGGCACAGCTGGACAAGACATTCCCAACCTTGGACTGTGCATCTTGTATCGTAACTCCCCGTATGACGGAAGTTGGTCAGAACAAGAACATCCGCATTTTAAGCTACAGCGAGGTTTCAAAGGTAACTGGCTACATTGGAAACTTTACCGTAGACATTCTGCGCCATGCCCGCTATGTTGACGAAGCAAAGTGTACTGGCTGCGGTGAATGTACGGAAAAATGCCCGATGAAGAAAGTTCCAAATGACTTTAACTTCAACCTGAACAACAAGACTGCTGTATACATTCCATTTGCACAGGCTGTTCCAAAGATTGCAACTATCGACGCAAACTACTGTCTTCACCTGAAGGCAATGAAGAACGGCAAGGACAATGTCTGCGGAATGTGCGAAAAGACATGTGGTGCAGGTGCAATCAACTTTAACGCAAAGGACGAAGTCATCCAGGAAAAGTACGGTGCGATTGTAGTTGCAACCGGTTACGACATGATTGACCTTAAGCCTTATGACGAGTTTGCTTACAATCAGAGCAAGGACGTTGTTTCTTCACTTGAATTTGAACGCCTTTGCAACGCATCCGGTCCTACAAGCGGTGTATTGCTCCGCCCTTCAGACGGAAAGCCGCCAAAGAAGATTGTATTCGTACAGTGTGTTGGCAGCCGCTGTTCAGCAAACGCAGAAAAAGGCAACGAATACTGCTCAAAGGTATGCTGTATGTACACCGCAAAGCAGGCAATTCTTACCCGTGACCACTATCCGGACACAGAATGCTATGTATTCTATATAGATGTTCGTACTCCAGGAAAGTCATTTGATGAATTCTACCGCCGTGCAGTTGAACAGTACGGAGTTCACTACATCAAGGGTATGGTTGGAAAGGTAACTCCGCTTTCAGACGGAACACTCGACGTTCAGGGAAGCGACCTTATCCTTAACCGCCAGCTTCACATAAAGGCAGACATGGTTGTTCTTGCTGGTTCTCTCGAAGCAAACAAGAGCGCCCGTCCGCTTGCAACAATGCTTACAACATCTATGGACAACAACGACTTCTTCCTTGAAGCCCACGTTAAGCTCCGCCCTGTTGAAAGCCCGACAGCCGGTATCTTCCTTGCAGGCGCATGCCTTGGTCCAAAGGATATTCCGGAAACCGTAGCCCAGTCTTCTGGAGCTGCCGCAAAAGCAATTACTCTTCTTATCAAAGACAAGTTGCAGAACAATCCGTGTACCGCCCACCCGGACGAGAACATGTGTAACGGATGCGGTCAGTGTGCAAACGTCTGTCCTTACGGTGCTATATCTTATGTGGACAAGGACTTCCGCGGACCAAACCGCACTACGATTACCCGCCATGTTTCCCAGGTCAACACAGCAATGTGCCAGGGATGTGGTGCTTGTACCGTAGCCTGTCCTTCTGGTGCAATGGACTTGCTTGGATTCAGCAACAATCAAATCTTAGCGGAGGTAGACGCGGTAAACTAGCAGGCAGATAAGACTTGTCTTTAGTGCAAGTAAGAATCTGTTTGCTAAAAGCGCAAAATGCTTATGAGCGAAGAAACTACAAATACTGAAAATAAACAGTGGGTACCCAAGATTGTGGCCTTCTGCTGCAACTGGTGTTCCTACGCCGGGGCTGACCTTGCGGGAAACAACCGCTTGGACTACCCCACCAACGTAAAGATTATCCGCATTCCGTGCTCCTGCCGCCTGAACCCAATGTTCGTTCTGCGCGCATTCCAGAGGGGTGCCGACGGAGTAATTCTCTGCGGATGCCACCCGGGAGACTGCCACTACACAAGCGGTAACTATTTTGCCCGCCGCCGCATGACTCTCCTTTTTTCCATGCTGAATTACCTCGGTATAGAAAAGGAACGCACAAGGGTTGAATGGTGCTCAGCCGCAGAAGGCGTACGCTTTGCAGGAATCATGAATTCATTCGTAAAGCAGATTACGGAACTCGGCGAAAACAAACGCTTGGAGGACTTAAGATGCAAGAAGATTTAACAAAAGAGCTTGTGTCAAAGGCAAAGGAACTCCTTTCATCCGGAAAAGTCCAGCGTGTTGTAGGCTGGAGGCGTGGCCTCTTTGACTACGACGTAACTCCGGGTGTCTTCACCGATGCCGGCGACATTGAAAAGAATTTCGTATACAACCAGTGGTGCGGTGCAAACCTTTCAAAGTACCTTGTAAAGATTACCAGGGAAATTGAAATTGCAAAGTCAACCACAAGAATGAACAACACCATGGCAAAGCAGCGTGATCCAAACGCCGTAGACGCACCTATTCCACAGGAAAAGGCACTTGTCTTCCTTAAGCCGTGCGACACCTACAGCTTTACGGAGCTGCTCAAGGAAAACCGCATAAACAGGGAAGATGTCTTCGTAGTTGGCATTCCTTGCGACTCCATGGCTGATCCGGACACAGGAAAAGAAGCAGAACGCTGTGCAAACTGCAAGAGCAAGAAGCACGTTACATTCGATGAGCTGATCGGAGAAGACGGAGACGTTCTTGAAAGCGGACGCTTTGACCAGGTTGCAAAACTTGAGGCAATGAGCGAAGAGGAGCGCTTTGATTTCTGGCGCGACCAGTTCTCCCGCTGCATAAGGTGCAATGCCTGCCGCGACGCTTGTCCTGCCTGTACATGTGAAAAATGCGTGTTCGACAACAACAATCTGTACACATCACAGAAGGTTGCCGCAAACTCATTCGAAGAGAACCTTTACCACATCATCCGTGCCTGGCATGTAGCCGGACGCTGTACAGACTGTGGCGAATGTTCCCGCGTATGTCCGCAGCACATTCCGCTCCACTTGATTAACCGCAAGTTTGCAAAAGACATCAACGAGCTTTACGGACCTTACATTGCAGGAAGCGACATGGAAACAAAACCGCCAATGCTCTGTTACGACACTGCAAAAGATGCGGAAACAAGCATCGTCTATGAACGCGATGCCGCAGCTCATGGAGGTAAATAATGCTTTCAATTTCAAGTGAAAAAATAGACAGCCTCTTTGAACTTCTGGGAACAAAAGAAGAGCTCTACCTTCCCGTAGACAACAAATCGGGTAAGGCAGACTTTGCAAAGTGGGAAAAAGGCGTAAAGCTTTCTTCAGCATTAAAAACAGTAAGAAGCGCAAAGGATTTCTTCTTCCCAAAGACAGAAACTCTTGTTAACTACAAGATGAACGGCCAGACCGTAGAAATCGAAGACCCCCGCAAGGAACTGCAGGACTTTGTAATCTTCGGTGTACGCGCCTGTGACGCAAAAGGCTTTGACATAATCGACGAAGTATACCTTAAAATGACTCCCGTTGATTCCTACTACAAGAACCGCCGCGATCATGCAACTGTCGTAACTCTTGCATGTACGGATCCTGCACAGACCTGTTTCTGCTCAGCTTACGGACTTGAAGCATGGTACCCAGCCGGAGACGTAACTTCTTGGCTTGCAGGAGGAAAATTCTTCTTCCGCGCAAACACTCCAAAGGGAGAGAAGTTCATTGAAAAGGCAAAGAGCCTCCTTACTGAAGAAAATGATTCAGAAGTTAAGAAGGAAGAGGATTCAATCAAGGCAAAGGTAGAAAAGCTTCCATTCGCTCACATTGACTTGAGCAAGTGGCAGGGCAAGGACATGATGAAAATCTTCAACTCAAAGATTTGGGCTGACCTTTCTCAGACTTGTCTTGGATGCGGAACCTGTACCTACATCTGCCCAACATGCATGTGCTTTGACGTACGCGACTTTAAGTCCAACGGTGGAATCAAGCAGTCAAGATGCTGGGACTCCTGTATGTATTCAGACTTCACGCAGATGGCTGCAGCAAACCCACGCCTTACTCAGAAAGAAAGATTCAGGCAGAGGTTCATGCACAAGCTCGTCTACTACCCCATGGCCCACAACGACGTATTCTCTTGCGTAGGATGCGGACGCTGCCTTGAAAGCTGCCCAATCCACATGAACGTGGTAAAGGTAATAAAGGCATACAACGAACTGCCACAGGACAATGCGGAAGGAGGCGCAAAATAATGGAAGCAAATGAATCATTCATTCCTTACGTGGGCGTAATCAAAGAAATGTTTGACGAAACGCCAGACGTAAAGTCTTTTCGCGTAGTCGGCCTGGACGGAAAAAAGCTCTTTGAGCATAAGCCTGGTCAGTGCGCCATGCTGATTGTTCCTGGTGTTGGCGAAAGCATGATTTCTATCACGTCTTCCCCCACAGTTCAGGAATACCAGCAGTTCTCAATAAAGAAATGCGGTTGCGTAACCACATGGCTCCACAACGCACAGCCTGGTCAGCAGATTGCAATCCGCGGTCCAATAGGAAACGGATTCCCTGTAGACACTACATTCAAGGGAAAAGACATCCTTGTAATAGCTGGTGGTATTGGTCTTGCTCCAGTTCACTCTGTAGTGGACTACATGCTTGCACACCGCTCAGACTATGGCCGCATACAGGTAATCTACGGAAGCCGCAGCAAGCAGGATCTTGTATTCCTTAAGCAGCTGCAGGAAGAATGGGCACACGCACCCAACCTTGACCTTAACCTTACGATTGACCGTGCTCAGGATGACTGGGATGGCCACGTAGGATTCGTTCCTCCTTACGTTACGGAAATGAACCCGGATCCAAGCATGACGGTAATCATGTGTGGTCCGCCAATCCTTATCCACCTTTCGCTTGATGCCCTTAAGAAGCTTGGCTTCAAGGACGAAAACGTATTCACTACGCTTGAAATGCGCATGAAGTGCGGAATCGGCAAATGCGGAAGATGCAACGTAGGAAACAAGTTTGTTTGCAAAGACGGTCCTGTATTCAGCTTTACACAACTGGCTGAACTTCCGGGAGAATACTAGCCGCAATGAATAATGAATGGCTGATGATTTATTCTGTCCGTTCATTATTCATTATTAACCATTAATTTTTTTTACGGAGTAAAACAAATGGCTGAAAACAAAGAAATGGCTACCATTTACATTTTTGGCAAAAAATATGATGTTCCGGCAGAACTTACAATAATGAATGCCATGGAATATGCAGGCTACCAGCTCAAGAGAGGCTGCGGATGCCGTAACGGATTCTGCGGAGCATGTGCAACAATCTACAGAATTGAAGGCTCAAACCAGCTCTACACAGGTCTTGCCTGCTCCACAAAGGTTGAACAGGGAATGTACATTGCAACACTCCCATTCTTCCCTCTCGTAAAGCAGACTTACGACAGCAACAAGATTAAGCCAGAACAGGCAGTTATGATGCAGCTCTACCCGGAAATCTATTCTTGCGTAGGATGCAACGCCTGTACAAGGGCATGTACACAGAGCCTCAACGTAATGCAGTACATTGCTTACGCACAGCGCGGAGACTTTGAAAAATGCGCAGAGCTTTCTTTTGACTGCGTAATGTGCGGATGCTGCTCAAGCAGATGTCCTGCAGGAATTAGCCATCCACAGGTTGCAGAACTTGCACGCCGCCTCAACGGAAAGT
>JAGACC010000181.1 GCA_017614295.1 Treponema sp. | reverse complement strand
ATAAGGTAAGAGCTGCCTATGCTGCAAATTAGACCTGTTTCCGACTTGCGTAATAAGTTCGCATAAGATGAAGCTGACATTCGGGCTGCTTCTGCCGAAAGCCGTTTGAGCCATGATGAAGTTTTTTCAAAAGCCCGTTCATTGGTAAAGTCTAAGTGATGGGAAAATCATTGAAGTGGATGTTTGCGTGAATGGGGTGCAGCCTACGCCCGATTGGAAGGGCGCGGGACGCGTTGCCGTCAGGCAATGGAGGCGGATGCCGGAACCCTGCAAAGCGGGGACAAATTGCATCCATGCAATTTGTCCCCGTGAGTTTTCTGTGAAAACTCACCGACCTATTTGCTAAGAGATGACGCGCCCTCCTTGGCGCTGCTTTTTGCAGATAGGGGAAAATTGCATGGTCTGACCGGACACGGAGTGCCGGGCACAGTTTAAGGCTGGCATTCCGTCCGGGAGAAAATTTTTAATATTACAGGCTTCTTGTTTTTTTGCCTGATGAGTTTGAGGATGAACCCTGGGGGGAGGATTCCAGTTTTACCTTTATTTTTTGGTAACTTCTGTCTCTGTAAACCGTAACCGTGATTGTGTCTCCGGGGCGTTTGTCTTCCAGTGCGCTGGCATAGTCTGCGTAGTTGCGTACGTTGATTGAATCTATTGCAGTGATTATGTCTCCGCCAAGGTAGATTGTTGTTGGGTTGAATGTTCCGTACTGAACGGCTTTGGTTCCGCCCTTGATTCCTGCCTTTTGAGCTTCTGAGCCGCTGCTTACCTTGCTTACGATTACGCCGGAAGAGATTCCGTAGCCTGCGTAAGATGCGATTCTAGAGGTGTTCTGCACAAGGGAAATCCTCATTACGCCGCGCCTTACTTCTCCGTACTTAAGCAAGTCTGCAACTACACGACGTGCTGTGGTTACGGGTATTGCAAAGCCTACGCCTGCGGATGATCCGCTTGAGGAATAAATCATCGTGTTTATGCCTATCATGCGTCCCTGGCTGTCCAAGAGCGGTCCGCCGGAGTTTCCGGGGTTGATTGCGGCATCTGTTTGAATCATGTTGCGGATGATTACGTTTTCGCTTTCCTGGATAGGCCTTCCAAGTCCGGATATGATTCCGGTTGTCATGGTGCGTTCTAGTGCGAAGGGGTTTCCAATTGCAATGACCTTCTGTCCTACCTTTAGGTTTTCGCTGTCTCCAAAGGCTATTGTCTTTAGCTCCACACCGTTTGCGGGTTCAAACTTTAGTACCGCTATGTCGCTTTCCGTGTCTTTTCCTATTACACGGCCCTCGTATGTGCTTCCGTCTGCAAGAGAGATGTTGATTGTGCTTGCGTTTTCTATTACGTGGACGTTTGTTACTACGTAGCCGCGCTTGTCTATTATGCTGCCCGAACCGGATCCGCTGGAAGTTACCACAGGCTCAAGGAACCAGTTGTAGCCCATTACCTGTGTGGTTATGTTGACTACGGCTTCGTTGCATTTTTCGTAGACTGCAATGTTCTGCGCTTCGTCCTGGGTGTAGCCACCTTCTGCAGATGAAACAACCTGTAGGGCAGGGGTGTTTGTTTGCAGGGCAACCTGTTCTCCGTTCTTACCGGTTGTTTCTATTGTGTTGGCAGATTCATCTTCCTGAAAGCTTCCTTCCTTTGCGGACACTTCCTGGGAGGGATCGGTTTTGTCTTGCTTGCTTCCAACAAAAAGGCTTTTGCAAACAAGTGCGGAAACAGATGCCGCTGCGATTGCGCTTAGTACGATTGCCAGAACAATGTGGCGCCTTGAATAAAGTTTCATGACTATGCCTCGCTTGTCTTTCTTGGCCTTCCCGGTCTTTTCTTTGCGGCAGGTTTTTCGCTTGAAGCTGTCTTTTCTTTAGAGGATGACTTTTCGCTTGCGCCTGACTTTTCTTTGCCTGATGCAGTTTTTTTCTGCTTTAAGGACTTAACGCAATTTGCTTCGTCTTTTACAAACTCTTCAAATTCCTTTCCGGTCATGGTTTCTTTTTCCAGAAGCTGGTTGGAAATGTAGAGCAGTAAATCCTTGTGCTTTGTAAGAAGGGCCATTACGTGCTTGTAGCGTTCAGCCATCATTCTTGCAAGTTCTTCGTCTATGTATTTCTGGGTTTCCTCTGAATATTCGCGTACAAGTTCCGGTTCACCTGATGAATATCCGCGTCCGCTCTTTCCAAGCGTTACGTTGTAGAATTTTTTGCTCATTCCGTACTGGGTAATCATGCTGCGGATAATTCCTGTAGCGCGCTGAATGTCACTAGCTGCACCCGTGTCTACCCTGCCAAGACATATTTCTTCTGCGGCGCGTCCACCCAAGAGAATGTCTATGTCGTTTATAAGGTCTTTTTCCGTATTTAGGAATTTTTCCTCTTCTGACCTCTGCATTGTGTAGCCAAGTGCTCCAACTCCGCGTGGAATTATGGAAATCTTGTGGACGGGAGAAGTGTTCTTTGTAAAGACTGTTACAAGGGCATGTCCTGTCTCGTGGATTGCTACGCTCTTGCGCTCTTCTTCCGACATAACGCGTGTTTTCTTTTCGAGTCCTACGACGGTCTTTTCTATTGCTTCGTCAAAGTCCGGCATTGT
>JAGACC010000180.1 GCA_017614295.1 Treponema sp. | reverse complement strand
TAATCATGATTGTCCTAATCGTATTCTTTGCAAGTGATGCGGTTATACAGTTTATTTCCTATTCATTTTATAAAGGCGACCGTAAATTCAATGAAGTAAAGTATGAACCCATAGAGCTGGAAATAAAAGCGGGTGGCAAGGAAGAGCTTTATGGCTATGGCTACAACTTGGATTCAAAATCAGACAGCGTAATACTATTCTTTGGAGGCTCAATGTATATTGCCTACAATTCAGTTGGAATGTACGGAGGAGCATTTGGATGTCCTTTCCTTTCTGTAGACTACTACGGAAGCCAAAAGAGCAGGGGAAAGATGAATGTAAAGACTATGCAAAAGTCCGCCAAGGATTTGTATGACTATGCCAAGAAAAGGTACCCGGGCAGGAGCATTTACGTCTTTGGCCACAGCTACGGATGCGGAATGGCAGCATACCTTGCAAGCGAAAGGGAATGTAAGCACCTTGTACTTGCATCTGGCTACAGAAATCTCTCTGACTTGTACAACAAGATTATCCCAATATTCTGGGGGCCGCTACAGCTCTTTATCAAAAACAACATCCGCGTAGACCAATACGCAAAAAAGACAAACTGTCCCGTCACAATTATAGGCTCGGATGCAGACAAAACACTTTCCGCTTCCCTTCAGCAAAAGCTTGCCTCTTTGTATTCATCAGAATCATCCCCTGCAGAATGCAAAATATTCCACGGAATAAGCCACGAAGACTATTTTACCTCGGACGAAGTGCTTAAGTTTCTTTCCGCCATCATATCAAAAAGTCAGGAGTAAAAAGGTGGACATAAAATCAAGCATAGAAGATACGCGAAGGGGTTTTGAAGAAAGCTTTGCTTCGGGAGAATTTTACAACAGGCAAACCCAGGATTCCCAGCACCTGCAAAAGATTCTTAGCTTTATAAGCGTAAAAGACGGAATGAAAATCCTGGATCTTGGAAGCGGAAGCGGCTACCTTTCTTTTCCCATAGCCCAAGAAAATCCCGGCTGCACGGTAATAGGCTTAGACATAGTAGAAAATGCCTTAAACGCAAACCGCACCAAAGCCCAGTCCCTCGGAATAAAGAACCTGTCATTCGTAAGCTACGACGGAATGGACTTTCCATTCGAGCCTTCAAGTTTTGATTTGGTCGTAACAAGATATTCCCTTCATCACTTTCCGGACATCAACCACAGCATAAAAGAAGTTGCCAGAGTCCTAAAGGAAGGTGGAAAACTCTTTATCTCCGACCCCTGCCCAAATGACTGCGACAAGGACCGCTTCGTGGATGACTACATGCGCCTAAAGAAAGACGGGCACATCAAGTTCTACACCAAAGATGAATGGAAAAGCATCTGCAAACAGTACGGCCTTTCCCTTAGCAAAAGCTTTGAAAGTTCAATCCGCTTCCCAAAGAAAAAAGACACCGCCCCCGGCTACGAAGAAGTTCTTAAGAAGCACAACAAGGATGTAATAGCAAGCTACAATCTTACGGAAACAGAGACGGAATTGCATATTACGGAGAAGGTAAACAATATCCTCTTTACTTACAGTTCCTCTTGTGAGCCTTAATTTTCTTCATTGCCCAGTCATAGTGGCTGGAGGTATTGCTAACACAGTATTCCCCAAGGCAAGAGGTTCCCGTCCAGGCAAAATGCTTGGGTGTAAAGAGTTCCTCGTTCGTGTAGCCTTCAATCATCTTCATAACTTGTGCATGGCTTTTAGCAAACATCTTCTTTGCTTCCTCAAGACTTGTATCCTGGTGAATCTTCCAGAACATCTGGTTCATCGCTCCGTAGGTCTTCCAAGAATAGTCCGGCGGCAAAAAGGCAATAGCGCTTTTTTTATCCGTAACGCCAGAATTGTTCTTTGGAAATTTTAACATCAGCTGGTGCCACTCGTAAAGATGAACCAAAACATCGCGGACATTTTTATCGCGGCTCCAATGGGCTTCCTTTTTGCTTGGCTGTCCAGAAAAGTCAAAGGGCGTGTTAAGTTCCTTTTCCGTCATTCCATCAATCATCTTTGTAAGTGCCTCGTAGTTTTCCTTTGCTGCAAGTAAAAGGTCTTCCTTGTTCTTTGGTCTTGGCATGTTTACCTCCGCTTTGTGGATTTTATGTCTTTAGTATACCATAGGAAATATGACAACAATATGTCACATTTGTTTTTGGTTTTCAATTTTAGGAAAAAGATTTATGGAAAAAATCGTAGAAATAACCGACGCTCAGCAAAAGCAAAAAATATGCAGGCAAATACTGGAAGCTCTCCCCGAATGGTTTGAAGTAGAAGAAAGCCGCGAACAGTATATTGCAGACTGCGTAAACTTCACCTTCATCGCAGCAGAAGACAAAGGCTATGCAGGATTTTTGTGCCTAAAGCAAACCCCTGCCAGGTATACATTATGTACTTGCCTTCTCCTTGTGGGCAGTAATTATCGTGTAGCTGTATGCGTTCACGGTAAACAAGTTGCCGTCAAGGCTTGCGTACCAGTTTTTTCCCCTCCGCGTAATGCAAGCTCTTGGCGACTCAATCTGCTTCTTGCACCAGCCAACTAGGTCCACCAGTTCTTCCCCCAAAAAAAGGTTCCGCCTTATGCGCTCTTCCCCCATTTCTGTCGTGTGAATCTTTTCTATGTTACTAAGCAGTTCCTTGCAATCTGTCATTTTTATTTCCTGTGTTTTTCTTTTTTTTGGGACGTTACTCTTTAGGACGAAGTCCTTCTTGCTCTACCATTTTATTTCTTGGCTAACTCGACCGTATAAACCTTTGCGCCACCGCCGTTCCGGGGTTCCGGCTCCCGCCTCCATTGCCTGGCGGCAACCCGCTCCGCGGGCCCCTCCATGGCGGCGTAGGTTTCTTCGTCTTCCTACAATTCATTTTATCTTTCTTACAGGATGCCTTATTACGGTCCTTAGCTTTTCCCCCATAACTTTCCTTGGATCGCTAAGATATATTTCATGGTGCAAGCGCGCATCAGAAAAATCAACTTCATATCCTGCCAAAAGCGCATACTCATCCATTGTTTTTATTGTTGCCGGCTCTTCATCGTATGAACCAACATGCATTACCTGGACACAGTCGCCTTCTTCCAAAGTAAAAAAATCAGCGCGGGAGCAGTCAAGCTTCTTCTTTTTCTCCGCTAAATCCTTTGCCCATTCAAAATCTTTTTCCGTAACAAAATCCGGCAGCCGTATTACAGAAATCCAGTTAAAGCTTTCCTTATGATTGTAGTCAATTCCAACAATTCCATCCTGCCACCAAAATCCTTCAAGCGGAGGAACAACATAGTCAAAGTAACCTTCAATCTTGTGCTCGCCTTTTTTGCTCATCTTTATTCCGTAGGAAATTGCGTACAAAACGTTAAGGGCTGCCTTGTATTGGCCGTCTTCTTGGTTTGGGTTTCCCTTTCCGCGGACTGCTACAAACTGCATCTTTGGAACATGAACTATCTCAGGCTTTTTTGGCGGAAGGTAAAATTCCTTAAATTCTTTTTTGTAGTCAAAGGGCATTTTAATCTCCTTGGTTTTTAATTTTATTGGAAAATTCTTTTAGCAAGTCGTGAGTGTAAATTTTTTCCCTTGTTGAATCCCGGACTTCTTTCCATAACAGGGCTGCGGTTTTTAATTTGTCTTCAAAGATGGAACTTTCCGGGTCAGCGCAAAAATCATGAACAAACTTGTTCCATTGCAAAGATATTTTGTCGTATTTTGCGTAGGTCTTTTTTCCGTAGAAAATGTCCAGTAGGTCGCCAAGTGTAAAGCTTGTGTCTCCGCTTTCTTTAGCCTTCTTTGCGCTTGCAACCATATCCACGTTGAACTTAAAGTTTTTAATTCCAGTCTGTTCAGAAAAGAATTTACGGAACCTTGGTCCAAAAGAAAAGTTGCATTCCAAAAGCCCTGTCTGCAAAGTGAATTCTTGGTCTTTTGTATCCTCTTTTCTTTTTACACTTATTCTTTTTGCTGCCAGGGAATTTTTATTTTCTGCAATCAAATTACCTTTGTAGTATTCTTCAATAACATG
>JAGACC010000179.1 GCA_017614295.1 Treponema sp. | reverse complement strand
TTGGCGGTCTTGTTGTAAAAACAGAATATGACCACGGCCAACTTGAATTGCTTTTTGTATCTCCGGCTTGTCATGGCAAAGGAATAGGATATGCTGCTTGGTGCGAACTAGAGGCCATGTATCCTGAGGTTACGCTTTGGGAAACTATGACTCCTTATTTTGAAAAGCGCAACATCCACTTTTATGTAAACCGATGCGGCTTTAATATTGTTGAATATTACAACGATCATCATCAAGCTCCTGATGACAAAGACGGAGAGCTTTTGGATATGTTCCGCTTTGAAAAAAATCTTCCTTCTACAGCAGAGTCCATTCAGCAGCAGATAAAGAGGATTTCTTATTACGAAGATATAATGCAAAAGGTTAAGGGCGGATCTTTGGAAATGATTAAAAGCTTGGCAGGTTATTACGGATCTTCTGCATGGAAGCGTGATTTTGCGGCGGACGAAAAAGGTCTATTGCCAAAAGAACTTGCGAGGGGAGTTCTTTCTGAAGATGAGCTATATAATCTTTTGGAAGAATACGGCGAATAAAATTTAATCTGTTCCCGATGAATGGGAATAATTTTTTAATGATTTTTTTGCGGAAAGGAGTTTCATTCATGGCTGTAGACTTTACAGAAAAAGCAAAGAGGTATCAGGCAATAGACGAGATAATCGCTTCCGGAAGAAAATTAAAATGGAATCAGATTATTTCTGAGCTTTGGGACAAGTACAAGATAAAAACCAGCCGCACGTCTTTTTTCCGTGACATTGAAGACTTGCAGGAAAAATATCAGGCTCCGATAGATACGGATTTTGAAACAAGCGGATATTTTTATACGGATCCAAAATACAGGTTGCCAAGGTTTTATACCGATGAAAATGCCGCAAAGGCCGCTAAGCTTATAAAGACACTGATGGACATGGTAAAAAGCAATCCCCTTTACAAAGAAGCGCAGGAAGTTTTTGAATCGCTTTCCATAGAAAACCATGACTTGTCTATAGAAAATATTAGGATAAACAAAAAGCCGGACAATGACAGAATTATTTTTGTTGGTGCGCCAAACAAGTCAATTCCTGCGGAGACCTGGAGGATTATAGATGAAGCCCTTAAGGAAAACCGTGTTATCACTTTTGTTTACCAGTCGCTTACAGATCCAAAGCCTTATAAAAGAATAGTCCAGCCCTGGCAGCTGATCTTTGACAACGGCAACTGGAACCTTCACGCTCTTGATATTGTAAAAAAAGCAAGCAGACGCTATTCGCTTGGAGAGATGAAAAACATTCAGATGACAAAAGAAGTTTTTAAGCTTCCAAAGGATTATGACTTTAGAAAGATGACTCGGGGTTCATTTGGCTGTATGTGCCAAGCAGATTATCTTGACTATAAAATTCATTTGCACGGTTACGCGGTCCGCTATGCAAAAAACAGAATTTGGGGAGAGAACCAGACAATTGTTCCGGATAAGAAAAATCCCGGTCCAAATGGAGACGGAATAATTTTGAGTTTTAGAAGCAACCAGCTCTATTCCATCCAGCACTGGACTTGGCAGTGGGCAGATGAAGCAATGCCTCTTGCGCCAAAGGAATTAGTGGACGACTGGTTGGAAAAGAGGGAGAAGGTTAGCAAAATGGAGCTATAGCCACTGGATAAAAGCGGTTTTGTCATTGCTGTTGTAGCCGGCATTTTCGTAAAAGCGGAGTGTTGTTTCTCTTTTTGAGCCGGTAAGAAGCATCATCTTGTAGCAGTTTTCGTTCTTTGCTATGGTTTTTGCATAGTTTAGGCATTCACTTGCATATCCCTTTTTGCGGTAGTCTGCATGTGTTACTACATTTTCCACAAAAGCGTATGGCCTGACGTTTCTTGTTAGGTTGGGGATAATTACGCATACACAGGAAGAGACAATCTTTCCGCCTATTTCGTTAACAATTATGTGGTGGTTCTTGTCTTCCATAATCTGCTTCCAGGTGTCTTCCAGATGCTGGTCCTGGTTTGGAAGGTTCTCTTCATGCAGATACAAATAAAGTTCCAGCAGTTCTTTTAAATCGTCTTTGTTTGCTTCCCGTATCATTTTGACTTTGCTACCTCTTCATACATTGCATTAAAAAGTTCACGGAGGAAATCTTTGTTTTCTATGTCTTCTACAAGAAGCATTTTCTTTGCTCCTTCGTAGGGAACTTCCAGCGCGGCATCCGGCATTTTTTCTGAAGCGGATTTTATGTTCTTTACAAGAAAGCGGTTGTCATAAATTCCACCGATGATTTTTCCGCGGTAATATATGATGTATTCCCCCATCATTGCGCGGTAGCTTATTTGCTCAAGTTGGGAAAGCTGCTCAAGTACAAAGTCGAGGTATTCTTTTGTTGACGCCATTTTTTTCTCCTTACGCTTGCTGCTATGGTTAGTACAGAATATAATTCTTTCAAAATTCTTTTGTTTTGGCAAGGGTGTAACAGGTGAAGTGGAATTACTTTTGCAAAGGCAGCCTAGCCCCGATTGGAAGGGCCCGCGTAGCGGGTTGCCGTTAGGCAATGAAGCCGGAAGGCGGAACCCTGGAAAGCGGGTAATAAAATAAACTGCGAAAGGCAAAGTCCTTGAGCACAGTAATTCCAAAAATATGCTCCAGAAAAAAAAGAAGCTTATCTTGCTCGTTAAAAGGCAATGCGTTAGAATAAAGCAATGAAAGGCTTTACAGGAAATCAGCTAAAACTTTTTGCAATTATTGCGATGACCATTGACCACCTGGCATGCGTTATTTGGCCTGGCTACAATTATGACTGGTGGATTATTTTGCTGCACGTGATTGGAAGGCTAACGGCTCCAACAATGTGGTTCATGTGTGCGGAAGGTTATGTCCATACCCGGAACGTAAAAAAATATATTGCCCGGCTTTTTGTATTTGCATTCATTTCCCATTTTGCATACAACTTTGCTTTTGGAATTCCATTTGTGCCGTTTAGGACTACGGTCTTTAACCAGACAAGCGTTATCTGGGCGCTGGCATGGGGTGTTGTTTTGCTTTGCATTATGGATGCGGACTTTTTAAAGAACTGGCAAAAGACAGCATTTGTTTTTGTGATTACGGCAATCGCTTTTCCTGCCGACTGGTCCAGCATAGCAGTACTTGCGATTATGGAAATTTACATTCACCGCGAAAATTTAACCAAACAAATTCTTCACATGGAAAAATGGGTTTTGCTTTACGCGCTCGTCTGGTTTTTCTGCATAGACAAGGTTTACGCTTTTATTCAGCTTGGGGTAATCATTGTCTGGCCCTTCATCAAAAATTACAACGGCCAGCGGGGCAACATGCGCTTTATGAAGTGGTTCTTCTATATTTACTATCCGGCCCATCTTGTGGTCTGCGGTCTTATACGGCTTTACCTGCACGGAAATGTTAGCACAATTATTGGCGGATGATTTTTGTTTTTCTGGACCTGCCTTTATTTGCTAACCCGCTTTCCAGGGTTCCGGCTATCGCCTCCATTACCGG
>JAGACC010000178.1 GCA_017614295.1 Treponema sp. | reverse complement strand
ATCCTATGGAAAAAGCCAGGACATCCGTAGAGCAAAGAGGCATTCATGTTCCCAAGGTATAAAGGGGCGTATCTGTTTCCTTAAGAAGCTGCTCAAAGTCTGTGTCTGGAGCAAAAACAAGTTCAGCGCGAATATTTTCAGATTTATTCAATCCATTGCAGATGATTTTTATTGCCATGTTGGACATGCCAATTTCGTACAAATCAGGGAATGCAACTGCAACGTTAAACAGGGAATCATTTTTTGCGTGAGGCTTTATAAGGCTGCCGTACTCTCCCCCCAAATAGCGGGAAGGAGACTGCACGGTATTCAGTTTTGAACCAAATTTTTCTAAGGCGTTTACTAAAATCATGTCGCTGTAACAGTAAAATCCAGTCTGCGGGAATTAATACTCATCAGAATGCCAATGGCCGCCATGTTTGTAATAAGGGCTGAACCACCGTAAGAAAGGAAAGGAAGAGGAATTCCTGTGATGGGCATTATTCCCATAACCATGCCAACATTTACAATAAAGTGGAAGAAAATCATGCCCAAAATGCCGGCGCTTATAAAGAAACCGTATGTATTCGTAGTTGTCTTAAGAACATGGATTATGCGTATCATGATAATAAAGAATGCCGCAAAGAGCAACATTCCTCCAATAAAGCCCGACTCTTCAGACATAATGCTGAATATAAAGTCCGTCTTTTGTTCAGGCAAGAATCCGCGGTGACTCTGAATTCCGTCCAAGAAGCCCTGTCCCCAGAAACCACCGGAACCGATTGCCGTCATGGACTGAATGATGTTCCAGCCTGAATCGCGAGGGTCGCTGTACGGATCCATAAAAATGATAAGGCGCATCATCTGGTAAGGCTTAAGAACCTTTCCCGCCATGGTTGCAAGTACAAGTGAAACCATAAGAATTCCAAAAACAATGGAAATCCAGTAATAGTAGCGCTTTTTGAATATAATCTGTCCCAGAGCACCAATTATAGTGATAATCGCAGTACAGAAGACCATCAAAATGCGGAATTTTGTATTGGAAATTATGGTAATAAACCGCACCGACCGCTTTAGGATTTTTTCCTGATAAGCTGGAAGAACCGTAAGTACTACGGTCAGCAAACCGGCCACAATGATTATGATTATATAGCGGAGAGGTATGTTTGCCATAAAGCACATAAAAAGAAATACCGGTATGAATACGGTAGAAGTTCCCAAGTCTGGTTGCAAAAGGATAAGTCCCACCGGAACAAACATAAGTATAGCAGCCTTTAGAAAGCGCACAAGAGGCTGTTCCTTGGAAGAACGCTTCAGATACCTTGCCAGATACATTATAAAAAGCACCTTGCAGAATTCAGATGGCTGAATTCCAAGTCCGCCTATACCTATCCAGCTTTTTGCACCCTTTACAGTCTTTCCAAAAAGCCTTACGTAGAGCAAAATGACAATCATGGCAACATAGCCGGCAAGGGCATAGCGCTCGTACTTCCTGTAATCAAGCATTGCCAAAAGGCACATCAGCGAAAAGCCTATGGACACCCAGACTATCTGCCTCTTGTATTCATAAGATTCAAGGATTCCGTCTGAATTTACGCCCGCAGAATATAGGAAAAGAATGCCAAGCACGCCTAAAAAGAGAACGCAAATCATCAACAGATAATCAAATTTTTCAAAAATTTTCAGCTTCATTATTCGGCCCTTCCCCTGTTCTTTGGAACATATTCAAAGCCAAGCGTTTTCAGAGCCTCTTCGTAAGTCTGGTTTTTGAATATACCTTGAATTATGATGTTTGTAGCATAGGGAGCCCACCATTCCCATTCGTTTACGGCTTCTACAATCGTGGCAACAACAATCTGATCTTCAACCGGCGCATTAAATGGAGCGTATGCAATCATCCAGGAGTGCCAGTGGCGCTTGTCGTTTGAGTATTTGTACTTGTCAAGCTCTGCAGTACCAGTTTTTCCTGCCAGCTGAATTGAACGGTTGGTCAACGGGACTTGTGCGGAACCGTTTGTAATTACATAGCGAAGGTCATACTGTACCTGCCGCCAAACACTCTTTTCTATTGTTGACTCATGCAGGACTTCCCTTTCCACTACTTTTTCCACTTCGTCCGTAACGGGATTTCGGATTTCCTTTAAAAGATGGGGCTTGTATATTACACCGCTATTGCAGACCATTGCCATCATGTTTGCAACGTGCATTGGGGTTACAAGTGTATCTCCCTGTCCAATTGAAATGTTAATTGTGTCACCGTCGTACCAGTTCTGCCTCCATCGGCGCTGCTTCCATTCAGGTGTTGGAACGAAACCGGAAGACTGGGACGGCAAGTCAACTTCAAGGCTCTGGCCAAAGCCAAATTCCTTTGCATAGTGGGCAATTTTGTTTACACCCAGGTGTTCAAGGCCTATAACCCAATAATAAACGTCGCATGAGTGTGCAAGACCACCCTTTAAGTCCAGAAGACCGTGACCTGCAAGGTTGTGGCAATGGTAGACTCTGTCACCAATTTCTATCTTTCCTGCACAGCGTATATAGCGGTCCGGTGGAAATGCCCTTTCGCTAAGAACTGCTGTGGTCATAATCGTTTTAAATGTAGAAGCCGGCGGATAAGTAGCGTTTACAGCCCTGTTAAGCATAGGAGAGTTTGGACTGGTTGTAAGGCGGTTGTATTCCGCTGCATATTCATCAGTAGAGAAAATGTTGGCATTGTAATATGGATACGAAACCATAGCCAGTATTTCTCCGTTGGAAGGACGAAGCACAACCACTGCCCCTACACGCTCACCGAGAGTTTTCTCTGCAAGCTCCTGAATCCTGTTGTCTATGGTAAGCACAAGCTTTTTTCCGGTCTGGGGAGGCGTAATCTGAGGAACTGAATCAAGAATGCGGCCGCGGGCATCCTTAGTACGAACTTCCTTTCCTTCTATTCCCTGCAGGTAGCTGTCATACTGGCGCTCAATTCCAGCCTTACCAATAACGGAATTCTTTTTGTAGCCCTCATTGAACATACGCTTGTATTCGTCTTCGGTTATGTTGCCTACATATCCAAGTATATGGCTTATGGAACCCATGCCTATGTAAGTGCGGACGGGTTTGTTCCTCCAGGAAACTCCGGGAAGCTCCGTTATGTTTTCCGCAATATTGCTTATTACGTCAAAAGAAACGTTTGTCTTTATTTCGTAAGAGGAATAGTCTGACCTTGACTTTATCTTGGCGTCAATTACCTTGCGGGGAACACCGATGTAGCCTGCAAGACGGGTGATTACCGTGTCGTAAAGCTCCCTTGGAATCTCGCCGGGAACAACGTTTACAGCAAATGAATCTGAGTTGCTGGCAAGAGGAACCTGGGCCTCACGCTCATAGATTTCACCGCGCTGGGCAGGAATTACAGTCTCCTGCTTTGAAATACGCTCTGAACGGTCCTTGTAACGGTAGCTTTCGATTATCTGCAGAGAAAAGAGCTTTAAAACGTAAATTCCAAAAACCACCGCGATAAAAACCGTCAGAAAGGCAATTTTTATATTTTTTTTGGGCGAATCATCTCCCATGTTTTGGAATTCATTATTCTGCATTAGATTACATTCTCCGGATTCAACACAACTATATTCTTGAATATTCCAAGAATCTTAAACACCACTGGCGTAAGAACTGTATTCGCACAAAGTTCAAAGAGGAACATCATGGAAAACGGATTGTACTTGACAACAGACGAGGGGAACAAAAATGCTATGAAAAGAATCAAGAGGCACTTTATGATTGTTGCACAAAAACCCAGTACAGCCGGTATTATGATTCCGTCAGTATTGAATGTTTTTGTAAACACTCCGCCAAGATAACCAAGCACAGTCCTGAACAGGCAGTTAAGCCCAAAAGGGGCGGCGCTAAGAAAGTCAATAAAAAGGCCGGAGATGAATCCTGTACATTCCCCTGCGACGCGACCGTTGTGCAAAGAAAAATAAAGCACGCATATCAGGCTTAAGTCAGGAACAGCCCTTAAAAAAGCTATATTGGAAAGTATGGCTGATTCTATAAGGGCACAGCAAAGCAAAATAACTGCACTTATTGAAATTGATTTAATCATTGCCCTCTTCCTTTACTCCAACAGGAGTTGCAACTGTTTCATTCAACTCGGTCTGATCCACAACAAGTACATTTTCCAGACGCGGGAAATCAATTATTGGTTCAAGCTCAATATCCAGGGAATTGTCATAGTCTACCACATTTATCTTTGAAATGCGGCCTACAGGAACGTTGCTTATGTAGTTTCCGTTTTCTCCGGATGTTACAACAACGTCTCCTTCGTGCAAATCGGAATAGGCACTTTTTCTTATGTAGCCCATGCTAAGAGGCAGGTCAGAAAAACCTGAGCCTTTGGTAATACCCAAATCCCTGCTGGTCTGTACCCTTGTGGAAATATTGAACTGGGAATCATACACTGGTATTATAAGGCTTGTCCCCATTCCAACGGTTACAATTTTACCCACAACACCTATGTTTCCGTTCTGAATGGCAATAACGGGCATTCCCTTTCTTATACCGTTTCTGGCACCCTTGTTAATAGTAATGCCGGAATAAAGGCTGTCGGGATCGTGGCCAATTATCTGAGCCGGAATATTCTTATAGGAAAGGTCCTTTGAAAAGTCCAACTGTTCCCTAAGGCGGTCATTTTCACGGCGAATTTCCGTATTGCTTCTCTGAAGGTACTCATAGTCCTTAAGCTTTTCCTTAAGGGCCTGGTATTCCTTCTTCATTCGCGTCATGTCTTTAATTAACGAAAATGTTCCCGTCACTTTGTCCGACACACAATTAACGCCCTTCTGCATTGTGCTCATTATTGAAAAGCCAATCTTGCCAAAATCAACAAGGAAGCCACCTGCAGAAAAGCTGAGCATAATTCCGCTTGTCAGAATCAGAACAACAAGAAGTATTTCGCTAAGTTTAAAACGAAAAGGTGTTCTTATCTTCATAATTTCTAGCTGTTAAGGTTGTCGTATACGGAACGGTTGGAAGACATATCCTTGAACAGCTCGAAGGCCTGTCCTGCACCTACGGCTACGCACTCGAGAGGCTTTTCCACGAGGATAACGGGTACACCTGTCTCCCTGGAAATAAGCTTCTGCAAGCCCTTGAGCATAGAACCGCCGCCAGTCATAACTATACCGCGCTCTACAATATCAGCGGCAAGCTCCGGCGGTGTGCGGCCAAGAGTCTTCTTTATCTCTTCGATGATTTTTGTAACAGGTTCCTTGAGTGCTTCGCGTACTTCAACAGAATCAACTTCAAGACGGCGAGGAAGACCTGTAATTGCGTCTCCACCCTTAATTTCCATCTTTTCTATATTCTTGTCGGCTGAAGCGTTTCCAATCTCTATCTTAAGGCGTTCGGCTGTCTGCTGACCAATGATAAGGTTGTGAACCTGGCGTACGTGCTTGATGATTGCTTCGTCAAATTCGTTGCCACCGGTACGGATGGAGCTTGTGATTACCATGCCACCCAAAGAAATAACGGAAACTTCTGTAGTACCGCCACCAATGTCGCAAACCATGTGTCCTGCAGGCTCATAAATCGGAATCTGTGCACCGATTGCAGCAGCAAGACTTTCTTCTATAACTTCTACTTCCTTTGCACCAGCACGGAGAGCAGCGGCCATAACAGCATCGCGTTCAACCTGGGTAATGCAAGAAGGAATACCAATCTTCATTCTTGTAGACTTAAAGAGATGGTGGCGCGGAACAATCTTGGAGATGAAGTACTTAATCATCTTTTCCGTAGAATCACTGTCGGAAATAACACCGTCTGCCAACGGTCTGATTGCCACAATGTTGCCAGGTGTCTTCCAAAGCATACGCTTAGCCTCGGCACCTACAGCCACTACACGTCCAGTTCCCTTTTCAACGGCAACAACGGAAGGTTCGTCAATAACAATTCCCTGTCCGCGGACATAAATCAAAGTATTACAGGTACCAAGATCAATACCTATATCTGTCGTAAAAGTATCCAAAAATCCCATTTATAAATTTCCTCCCGGAATCTATTTACCATTATAATACAATAAGTTTTATGATGCTACAAAGTTTATCACAAATCGGACATTTTTTTCAATGCCCCTTCATGATTAGGCTGAATTCTTAGGACCCGACGCCACTGGGCACGAGCCTTAGCATTTTCACCCTGCTTTTCATATAATACACCAAGACCGTAATGCGCGTCAGCAGAATTTTCGTTTTTTTGCAAAATTGAACGAAATTCTTTTTCCGCAGCTTCCAGTTCATTCTCCTCAACGAAAATTTCACCCAGCAGGAAGGAAGTCCGCAGAATAAGGTCTTCGTTTTTGGTAATGTCCCTAACGCGGAACAAATATGCCTTTGCATTGGCCATGTTTCCGATTTTATAGTACTGTTCAGCAATAGCAAGAAGAAGCGTATCAGACTCGCGGACAAGAAGTGCCTCTCCGAACGCCTCTATGCTCTTCTGCGTTTCTCCGAGAGCGGCGTATGAAAGGCCAAGGCACTCTGCTATGTCATCAGAAGAATAGCCGTGTTCCTGGGACAAAAGCAGGTATTTTATGGCAAGATCCGCATAATACTGGTAGTTTGAAGAAACATCCTTGTAGAAATAGGTTCTTCCCAGCATATACTCAAGCTGTCCCCTCTTATCTTCCCCGGCATTCTGCAGCGCAATCCTAAGGCTTTTTAGGGCATCCTTCAGGTAGGATTCGGTTACAGAATTATCCGTCTGGGAAACAGCCAAAAAGAATGAACTGTACCCATGAAATATTCTTGCAGTTGTATTTAGAGGCTTGTCTGCCAAAATGGCGGTAGAAATTTCATAAACCCTTTGGTAGTCGTATTTTTCCCAGTTGTCGGTAAGGGCTGCAATTGTATTTGAATTGTGGACTTTTGAATAAACGAATTTACTAACGAATACGACAAGCGCGGTAATGGCTGCAATAATAAGAACACATATTAATACGCGAATGACAAATTTGTTTTTTTGCCGCTCAATATTTTTCTTTCTATTGTGCACCCACCGCATATTTTCTCCACCCAACAAAAAAAGGATACAGTAAGCCGGGTTCTGGTACGCAGAAAGAATGTGTTGCCACACTCAGTCTCGCTTGGCCATCTATCCGCAACGGCAGTTACCCGCCGCCTCCAGCGATCTACCCGCGGTGTAAGTCCGGAAAACCAAACCGCATACTTGATCTTGCTCCAGATGAGGTTTGCTTATGCCGTATTTGTTGCCAACTACGCGGTAGGCTCTTACCCTGCCTTTTCACCCTTACCCTTTTGGGGCGGTTATTTTCTGAAGCACTTTCTGTCAGCCTCAGTGCTTTACAATGAACAAGCCATTGCAGCTTACTGATGCTGCCCGGTTATTACCCGGCATCTTTTCCGGCGGAGCCCGGACTTTGCCTCACGAACGCTGACTGTCATAAGCCATGTCCGCGCGGCCAAATATCCTTATAATTTACTCTTCAAAATCCATAGAAGACTTGTCGTCGTCTCCCCTATCTTCTCCGTCACCGTCAGAATCCAGTTCCAATCCTTCCTGATCTTCATCAAGCAAGTCGTCGTCATCCAAATCTGCAAGGCTTCCGGCTTCATCCATAGAGAAGAATGTTGATTCTACTCCGTCGTCTTCTTCGTAGCGGAGAATTCTGCTGCAATATGGGCAGAAAAGAATCTTGTCACCACGGCGAACTTCATTTGCAAACTGAGCAGGCAAAATCATGTGGCATCCGTCACAGACGTTTCCGCGTACAGGAACAATACCCTTGCGGTTGCGCATGATTATTCTCTGGAATTTAAACAAAATCTCAGGGTCAATTTCTTTAGAATGCTCAGATTCCTGCTTTTCCAAATCCTTAAGCTGATCCTTGAAGCTGTTCATTTCCTGGTCAATGCTGGCCTTGGATTCCTCTACGTCTTTTTCCGTAGCCGCAATAAGCTCTTCTTCGCTCTTAAGGTTTTCGTTCTGTTCGGCAAGGATTTTCTCTTCTTTTGCCAATTCCTTGCGCAAAGAATTTTCCTTGTTCTGGGCTTCCTTAATCTGGTTGCTCAAAATATCGTACTCGCGGTGGGTGTCTATTGCATCCATACCCTTTTCACCGGCTTCGCGGGCTTTTACTGCCTCGTCAAGTTCCAGCTTCAAAGCCGTTACCTTTGCCTTCTCGGATTCATATTCCGCATTTTTCTCGATATATTCTTTTTTGAACTGTTCAAGGCTTTCCGTACTGCCTATGAGTGATTTAGGCAAGTCTTCCATCTTTGCTTCGATATCATACTTCTCAACAAGCACCTGCTGCAAAGATTCCAGTTTGTCCAGTATGTCGGATATTTGCATTGTCAACAACCCCTTAACGCTTAAGTTCTAAAAATATATAGCATTTTTTTCGTTATGTCTACTACATACAGGGCAAGCTCTAAAAATTACAATCTTTAAAGGATGCCCTGCAAACATATCAAGTGTCGATATAATCCCTAAGGCCGGAAGCCCTTCTTGGATGGCGAAGCCTGCGCAAAGCCTTTGCTTCGATCTGGCGGATTCTTTCCCTTGTAACCTCAAAGTAAAGTCCCACTTCTTCCAGAGTTAAAGAATAACCGTCGTCCAGGCCAAACCTCATCTTTAGGACTTCCTGCTCCCTCTTTGGCAAGGTGCTCAAAACATCCTTGAGTTTTTCCTGAAGCAGCTTGTACGAAGTCTGGATTGCTGGATTTTCGACTTCCTTGTCCTCGATAAAGTCGCCCAAAGAACTGTCCTCTTCTTCTCCGATTGGAGTTTCCAGGGAAATAGGCTCACGGGCAACGTTCTTAACCTGCTTTACGCGGGTTACTGGCCAAGAAAGCTGTTCTGCAATCTCTTCGTCTGTAGGTTCGCGACCCAACTTCTGCACAAGCTGGCGGCTTTCCCTTACAACCTTGTTAATCTGCTCAATCATGTGGACTGGAACCCTGATTGTACGGGCCTGGTCTGAGATTGAACGGGTTATTGCCTGACGAATCCACCAAGTTGCATAGGTTGAAAATTTGTAGCCCTTGCGGTACTCAAATTTTTCAACGGCTTTTATAAGGCCTATGTTTCCTTCCTGAATAAGATCAAAGAGCTGAAGGCCACGGTTTGTGTACTTCTTCGCAATGGAAACGACAAGACGGAGGTTTGCCTTGATCAGACGGTTCTTTGCCTGCTCAATCATAACCTTTCCGCGGTTTATTTCCTTGGTCTTCTGCCTGATTTCCTCTACGCTGTTCTCAAATTCATATTCAAGACGGTGCTTTTTTCTTTCTATCTGCTGAATTCCGGTATAGACTTCGCGGATTTTGTCCGAACTCATGCCAAGCTCGCGCTCAAGCTTTACGCTTTCCGAATGAGTTGCCAAGCGGCGGCCAATTGAACGAAGACCAGACAGATCCGGAATACGAACCTGCTTCATCAGCTTTTCCTGATCGCGGTTGTAGTCAGAGATTTTTTTGTCGGCATCAATGAATTTTGCGCTAAAGCGGTCAATTTCCTCTGCCTGAATGTCTATCTTCTGAAGCTCAGGTATTATCTTGTTCCTAAGCTCAAACAGATCATCGTTCTGGAAAATGTCAAGAGTCTGGTCATTGTCGTTAAGCTTCTTCTTTAAAGCCATATACTGCTTCATTATGCTGTTTTTTTCTGAATAAACAGGCTTAAGTATATGACCGTAGAAAGTCTTGAGGCGCCTCTTTTCTGCCATTATCTCATTAAGTTCCTTTCGGTTCTTTCCCTGCTCGCGGTGTTCCTTGTCCTTTGTAAAGGCTTTCTGGGCAATGGAATAGAACTCTGGAACCATAAGACCGGAATTCTTAATCACATTCTTGATTATGTTCTGGCCATCTTCCATCTTTTTGGAATATATCTTTTCTTCGTCAGCGGTAAGAAGGCGTTCCTTGCCAATCTCCCTAAGGTAAAGGCGTATTGGGTCGTCTATGCTGGACTCTTTGTCGCCTCCAATAAGACGGTGCTTGGAAAGGTCATCACCCTTAACGTCGTCCTCAACAGAAATCTCCGCAGCCGAAATATCCTCTGCTTCGCCAACGCCAACTTCGGAAGCGTCTCCGTCAACATCATCATCATCCAGCTCTTCGTCATCAAGGATGTTGCCCGTCTCTTCCATAAACTGGATGTTGTTTTCGTTCAAAAGCTGAAGTACAGTCTCCATCTTTGGCGAATTGACAAATTCCATCGTGAGGATTTCTGTAATCTCGTCCCAGGAAACCACCTGCTTCTTGCGGGCATAGTCAAGCAACTGCTGAACCTGAGGCTCAAGAGCTTCTTCACCGTCTGAATCTACGTCATCAACAAGGGATTCCTTCTTCAAATCTGCTGAATCCTCTGCCTTCTGCTGCTTTTCACGGCTTTTGGGGGAATCTGTACCCTTTGAAGATACTACAGCATCCTTTTTCTGGGATTTTTCTTCAGACTTTGCTTTCTTTGAAGACTCATCCGAAGAAGACTTCTTAGATTTTACCCCTTCCGCCTTTTTTGCAGAAGTTTTTGAGGCTGACTTTGAGGAAGTTTTTTTTGAACTTTCAACTTTTTCTTTTTTAGAAGATGTATTCTTTGAAGAGGATTTCTGATCCATGTTTTACCTTAACTATCCTTTTAAAGATATTATCTGCTTATCCAATTCCATTTTTTCGGAAAGAAGGTTTTTAAGCGAATCCATGTCATCCGGCAAGGCACCCCGCTCCAGCTCCCGTATTCTTCCTACGAGAACGCTTCTTTTTTGTTCAAGAGAATTCTTTTTTAGCAGCCGTATGCTGTCCGTGACTGATTTTTCGACCTTTTCCGATGTAAATTCATTTGCCGATTGAATAATCAGGCTTCTAAGACTGTCGTCGCCACACCTGTTCAGTATACTGCTTACCGAAAACGAACCGCTACTTAAACATTCCTCCATAACGGAAAACAATTTTATAGCCCAAGGGTCTTCAAGGTCCTGAACCGAGATTTCATCACGCATTTTCTGGAAAAGGCTGGCATCGTCAGTTACGGCTGTTAAGACAGCACGCAGTTCGGCATTAAGTTTTATCGTAGGAAACTCTGCCCTGTTCTCCTGCACCGTATTCACATTTCTTTTAAAGCGTTGTGAAAGTTGCTCCCGGTTGTAAAAGTCCTTTCTGGCGGCCTCCTGGTCTATATCGTATGTCTGGCACAATTGTTCAAGACACGCGTTTTTCTGCACGTCTGACTGCAGAGCGTCTATGTACGCAAAGAAGACAAGGGAAGCTTTCGCTTTTCCTTCAGGGTTGTCTTTGGGGTAGACTTCTTGCAGTTTAGATAACAGATAATCATTATCTAATATAGCGCAATCCACCTGCTTTGTCAAGTATTCCTTGCCAAAATTCAGCATAATTTCAGCAGGATCTTTTCCTCCGTCAAGGCGTATGATTTTTACGGTAAGGGAATGGCGCCGGCACATAAGTATGGCTTTTTTTGTGGCATTCTGACCGGCACCGTCGCTGTCAAAAGAAAGAAATACCGTGTCAACAAAAGGCTTTACAAGAGCAACCTGGTCTTCCGTAAGGGCTGTTCCAAGTGGCGCAACCGCATAATTTATTCCGCACTGGTGGTAGGCAATGCAGTCCATGTAGCCCTCGCAAAGAATCACCCTTTTGCTCTCTCGAATTGCCTGCTTTGCAAAGTTAAAGGCGTAAAGGGTATTTCCCTTCTTGTACTGAATCAAATCACCCGAATTAAGGTACTTGGGAGACTTATCCTTGTCACCCCTCAAAAAACGGCCGCCCATGGCAACAACGTCACCCTTTCGGTCAAATATGGGGAACATAAGGCGGTCAGAAAAAAAAGCTATGTCCGGGTACTTTTTGCTAAAGAGTCCTGAATTGTCAAGGAATTCAGCGCTATAATTCTTTTTTTCAAGAAAGGATCTAAGCCACTTCCTGTCCGCAGGAGAATAGCCTATCTTGAATTTCTCAAGAGTTTCGGGAGCAAGACCCCTATTTGTTATATATTCCTTTGCAAACCGCCCGGCCTCCGTTTCCATAAGCATGTAATGGAATGTCGTGGCAACTCGGGAATACAAATCGATATACTCGTTACGGAGTTTTGTCTTGGAATCATCCTTATGCTCTGGGCCGCCACCTTCCGAATAATGCAGCTCCACTCCGGCTTTCTTGGCAAGGAATTCAACCGCTTCCGGAAAGGAAAGCTTTTCCATCTCCTGAATGAACTTAAAGGCAGTACCGCTGGCATGGCAACCAAAGCAGTAGTAAAATTTTTTGTCCGGGGAAACGCTGAACGAAGGAGTCTTTTCGTTGTGAAAGGGACAGCACCCCCACCAGTCATTGCCCCTCTGGGTAAGAGGAACATACTCCCCTACAAGGCGCACGATGTCCGTTCTAGAGGAGACTTCATCTATTGATTCCTGGGTTATGCTGGCCATTAGTCTTGCAACCCTTCAGCGTCTATCTTTTTGTGTAGAGAACCTGAGCCGCCTTATTGTGCTCGCTCAAGGTACGGCTGAACGTGTGGGTTCCCTTGTCCGGATCGTTAAGCACAAAGTAGAAGTATTCATTTTCCTCAGGAGATGCAGCTGCGGAAAGGGAAACTGTTCCAGGGTTGGAAATTGGTCCCGGAGGAAGCCCCGCGTACTTGTATGTATTGTAGGGGTTGTCTATTTCAAGGTCTGCGTAAAAGATTCTCTTTGGATGCGGCTTGTGCTGAATTTCCGTAATCACGTACTCAACGGTTGCACAGGATTCAAGGCCTATGTCGTTCTTAAGCCGGTTTGTAAACACACCTGCAATAGAGGGAGCCTCGGATGCAACCCGGTATTCCCTTTCCACGATGGAAGCAAGCGTTATGATTTTAAATATCTGCTCAGGGGTCTTTCCTTCAAAACCGCTTATAGAAGCCGTCTTCTCAAAGAAATTGTCCGCCATCTGGCAAAGAATTCCGTCTGCATCCATCTCCTTGTTAAAGTAGTAGGTGTCCGGAAAAAGGTAGCCCTCAAAAGAAGGTGCGGGAATGCTGTATTTCTTAAGAAGCTCGGCAGAATGGCTTGACGCAAGGAATTCATCCTTTGTGCAAATCCCGCTCTGGGCAACAAGGGCAGCGGTTTTAGAAAGAGTCAACCCCTCTGGTATGCTTACAACAGCGTACTCCGGGGTACCTGTTTGAACCAGTTCATAAATTTCCCTAAGGGGCATCGTGTTTTTTATAGTATATGTTCCGCTCCTAAGGTTAAAGGCCTTTTCCCTGTCAAAAGCATTGAACCTGGCCGCATAATAAAAGGCCTTTGCAGAGCGTATCATTCCTTTTTCCTTAAGCTCGGAAGCAACGTGGCTTACGCTAGTGCCGGAATGAATCTTAAGCTCGCAGGAAACCTCTTCCCTTGGATTGCGGGTTACAGGACCT
>JAGACC010000177.1 GCA_017614295.1 Treponema sp. | reverse complement strand
GCTGGAACTTCTGCCGCACGGTTTCCGCGGTTTAAGAGCCATACTTCCCACTCAGCTTTTTTTGAAAGTTCCTCAACAATAGCGCTGCTGATTGTTCCTGTTCCACCTATAAACAATGCCTTTGATTTTGCCATAAAATTCTCCATCCGCAAAAATTAGCCTACACCATCATCTTGTAGATTTTTGTGCAGTCGTCTTCGTTCAGCGTTACAAAGCCAGAGATGCTTCCTGTTCTTCCGTCTCCACGGCAAAGCACCTGTACCAGCTTTGGTATATCCTCTTCCTTTGCCCCGAGTTCTGCAAAATTCTTTGGCATTCCAAGAGAAACAAGAAAGTTCTGGAAGGCGTTTATTCCTTCAAGTGCTGTAACTTCCGGATGGTCAAAATCCATTTGGCAGCCCCAAACCCTTGTTGCAATTTTTGCAAAGCGCATTACGTCGTGCTTCATTACGTATTTAAAAACAGCCGGCATTGTTACTGCAAGTCCTGCACCGTGAGCGCAGTCGTAAAGAGCAGAAAGCTCGTGTTCTATGTTGTGGCTGTTCCAGTCCTGGCTTCTACCAACACCGCAAGAATTGTTGTGTGCCATCATTCCTGCCCACATGATGTTTGCGCGTGCCTCGTAGTTGTTGGGGTCTGCAATAACTCTTGGGCCTTCATGCTTCATCGTAAGGAGAAGTGCTTCAATCAGTCTGTCCGTTACTTCTACCTCTTTTGTGTTTGTAAGGTAGCGTTCGTAAAGGTGAGCCATAATGTCCGTGATTCCTGCTGCTGTCTGATGCGGCGGCAAAGTCTGGGTAAGGGCTGGGTTCAAAATGCTGAACTTTGGACGGATTGCGTTGCTTCCTGTTCCCCTCTTGAACATTCCCTCTTCCTTTGTGATTACAGAGTCAGGACTACCTTCGCTTCCTGCCGCTGCAATTGTAAGGACTGTTCCAACCGGAAGGGCTTTTTCTATAGTCTTTCCTGAGTAGAAGTCCCAGAAGTTTCCGTCATACAAAACACCTGCCGCTATAGCCTTTGCAGAGTCAATAACGCTTCCTCCTCCAACTGCAAGAACAAAGTCAACCTTTTCCTTTCTGCAAAGTTCAATTCCTTCGTATACAAGTCCGCTTCTTGGGTTTGGCTTTACACCTCCAAGCGAAACAAAAGGAATTCCCTCTTTTTGCAGCGAAGCTTCAACCCTGTCCAAAAGACCAGAGCTTTTTGCGCTTTTACCTCCAAAGTGGATAAGAACTTTGCTTCCTCCAAATTTTTTAACATATTCTCCAGCCTGATTTTCAGACTCCTTTCCAAAAGCAAAAAATGTCGGTGAATAAAATGTAAAATTCTCCATCGAAAAATCTCCTAAAATAAAGATATTAAACCTGTTCGGAAACTTCAGTTTCAGAACAGGTTACTTTGAAATGCGATGTTTAAAATCGCGCTATTTTAGCGATTTTAAACTCGCAACCTGTGAGGGAACACAGTTTCCAAACAGGACTATTGTTATTATGATAAATCATAAATTTAAAAAATAAAAGAAGATTTTTATTGAAAATTGCCCATTTTTTGTTATTATATAAATAGACCTATGGAAAGAGAAATCATCAAATACCGCCGCTTTCATGGACTTGCTTTTGCAGAAAATGACATACCAAAAGTTTTTCCTCCTCATTGGCACAACGAAGCAGAATTTGTCGTTGCCTTAAAAAACGGATGCAAATATAAAATAGACGGAAATGTTTACGAAGCAAAGGCTGGGGACTTGGTCTTGGTTTGGCCCAGGGAATTGCAGGAGCTTGTTTGCGTTCCTCCGGAGGGTGTGGTCTTCATTCAGTTTTCTTCCTATTTAATAGAAAGCAATTCGGATTTGTCTGCTGCCTCTCATTTTATGAGCGATTGCCATTTAATCAGGCAAAAAGAAAATCCAGAGCTTGCAGAAAAAATAAAGGACTTGATTTACAAAATAAAAGAGAGCCGCGAAAAGGAAGTTTTCTTTGCAGAAAGCCGCTGCAAAATTCTTGTCTATGAAATTCTTCTTTTGCTTGGTGAATTTATTCTAAAGGAAAGAAGGCAAAGTCTTGGACCGGAAAGTTTTTCCGACAAGTCTTGGGAATACATCCGCTTTGCATGCAGCTACATTGCCGAGCATTCAACAGAAAACATAAGCCAGTCTGAGGTTGCAGAAAAAATTGGTCTAAGCCAGTATTATTTTTCCAAGCTCTTTAACGAATACACAAAGATGAGCTTTCCTTCCTACCTTGCAAGCATAAGGGTTAGGAATGCAATAAACCTTTTGGAAAACGAAAGCCTTTCCATTACGGACTGCGCTTTTGAATCAGGCTTTCAGTCAACAACAACTTTTAACAAGCTTTTTCATGAGCAAACCGGATGCAGTCCCAGGGAATACAGGAAGTTTCACTCGCAAAACAAAGAAGAAGAAAAAGGTGGCAAATATGAATTATAAAATCAGAATGGCAAGAGAAGATGATGCTCAGGCGGTTCACGACATTTACGGATTTTATGTACCATTGGACTATGTAACTTTTACCATAGAAAATCCCGATGTTGAATCCTACCGCAAAAAAATATTGTCTACTCTTCAAAAATATCCCTTCCTCGTTGCCCAAAGCGATGACGGAAAAATTTTAGGTTATGCCTGTGGTTCTCCCCTTAGACCACACGATGCCTACCAGTGGAATGTTGAATGGACAATTGTTCTTGCTCCCGATGCTCCAAGGTGTAAGGGGATTGCCACAAGCCTTTACAAAGAGTTTTCTATGATTCTGGAAAAGCAGGGCTACCGTTACATCTACGGAGTTTTGGTGGACACAAACCAGGCCAGCGTTGAACTGCACAAGAGCCTTGGCTTTGTAGAAGTTGGTCACTTTAAAAATGCCGGATTCAAGCTTGGCTCTTGGCGGGGAATTATTTGGATGACAAAGCAAATCGGTAATATGGAGGATACTCCAAAGAAGCCTTTGCCACTTGCGAAAGTTTTGTAGACAGGTTACAATTAGCTATTCTTTGAAAAGGAGGTTTGTATGATTATCTGTAGAGATGTATCTCCATGCAAGGCTTGAGGACTCTGCATGGAGGAAAATAAATTCCTCAGGCTTTGCTCTCGTTTTTCTAAAAACATAAAGAGGAGCAAAGAAATTGAAATACTTAGAAAAAGACTTAAAAAACTTCTACATACTTTGGAGCACTCAAAGTATGTCTCAACTCGGAAGCGCAATGACGGCTTTTGCCCTAACGCTTTGGCTGTATGAAAAAACAGGTTCTGCGCTTAGCACTGCGGCTTTAACAATCTGCACCTATGCTCCCTATGTTCTTATGAGCATTTTTGCAGGAGCCATTTCCGATAAGTTCGACAAAAAGAAAACCATGCTCACCTGCGATGCCTTTGCCGCATTATGCACAGTTCTTGTCTTTGTGCTTTACAAGACAAACTTGCTTTCAATGTGGCATCTGTATGCGGTAAATGCGGTTTCGGGACTTATGAATACGGTTCAGCAGCCGGCATCGGAAGTTGCATACACGCTAATAACTCCAAAAAAGTTCTATCAGAAAACAAGTGGCTTGCAGTCTTTGTCGCGCTCAATCATTTCTATTGGGAACCCCTTGCTTGCATCAGCCTTGTATGGGTTTGCAGGACTGGACCTTGTAATTGCTGTGGACTTGCTTTCCTTTGCGATTGCATTCATGGCACTTGCGTTTTTTGTAAAGCTGGAAAAATTTTCTTCAAAGTCAAACCAAGAAGAGAATGTGCTTAAGCTTGCAAAAGAAGGTTTGCGTTTTCTAAAAGAAAATCCTATTCCTCTCCACATAATTCTTTTTATGTCCGGAGTGAATCTGATTGCATCCGCTTTTAATGCAACTCTGCCAGCGGAAGTTATTCCCCGTGCAGGAAACGCAGTGCTTGGTCTTGTAAGCTCATGCTCTGGTGTTGCTATGGCCGTGGGAAGCCTTATTGCGACTGTAATGCCAAAGCCAAAGGACAGGGTAAGGGTTATTTTTTTAACCATGCTCTTTTCTCTTGGAACAGAAAATTTTCTGCTTGCCTTTTCGCGAAGTCCCATTGTCTGGTGTGCGGCTCAAATTCTGGGCTGGATTTTTGTTCCTGTTATGGGGGCAAACCAAAACGTCATCATGCGCAATGTGATTCCGGTGGAGCTTCAGGGACGTGTATATGCGTGCAGAAACACCCTGCAGTTCTTTACCATTCCGATTGGGCTTGCGGTCGGAGGATTTATGGTGGATAAAGTCTGCGAACCTTTTATGAATGCAAACTCTTCCAACAGAATTCTTTCGGCGCTTTTTGGTAGCGGAAAAGGATCAGGGGCAGCTCTTATGATGTTCATCCTTGGTCTTTTGGGAACAGCCTTTTGCCTTCTTTCCAGGGCTAATCTGAAAAAATACAAGTATTCAGAAAGCGATGAGGAAAAAGCGGAGGAATCTAAGGCGTCGTAAAATAAAGAGAGTGAACCCAAAGTCATAGAGGCTTTGGGTTTGCTTTTAAAAACTTCTTTTATAAAAGACTTTTATATTTTTTGCATTTGGAGTATTCTAAAAAACAAATCAAGGAGAATATATGGAAAATAAAAAAGCGCTTCTTGTTATAGATTTGCAAAACGATATAACAAAGAACTATAAGGATATAATTTCCAATGTTAACAGTGCAATAGATTGGGCTTTGGAAGAAGGAATGCAGGTCGTGTATATTAAGCATCACAATAAAATTCCTTTTATCCGCGCATTCATAGAGGGAACAAAAGGTGCAGAGCTTGTTCCTGAACTTAAAATCGTTTCGGACAATATTTTTGCAAAAGAAAAGGGTAACGCCCTTACAAGTAAAGACTTTGCTGCTTTCATCAAAAGCAACGACATAAGTGAATTTTATATAGCAGGAGCAGACGCTACAGCCTGTGTAAAAGCCACCTGTGTTAACATGAAAAAATCCTCTTACTCCGTTAATGTTATTTCTGATTGCGTTACAAGCTACAATCTTAAGAAGCTGGATAAAATGCTTTCTTATTATAAGAAAAAAGGCTGCGAGGTAAAAAAACTTAAAGAATACATGGCCGGTAAAAATGATTGTTAGAAAAGCAACCTTGGACGACATTGCCAGTTTAAAGCCCCTCTATCTTGAACTTGAACACGACGCGGTAAAATTCCAGCCGGAGCATTTTGTTATTGGAAAGCGCGACCAATCTTTTTTTGAAGGAATCATAAAAAGTCAAAATCAGGATATCTTACTTGCTGAACTTGAAGGGCAGGTTGTTGGCTTTGCACATGTAATGATTCTGGAACAAAAAAGAATTCCTTGCTTAAAGGCCGAAAGGGTTATTTATCTTCAGGATTTGGATGTTTGCGAAAAACTCAGGAGCAGGGGAATTGGATCTAAGCTGATTGAAGCCTGCAAAGAATACGGAAGAAGCAGAGGCGCGGATTTTATGAGGACACAAGTCTTCCCTCAGAACGTAAGAGGCATGTCCTTTTATGAGCGCCAGGGCTTTTCCGAGAAGATGAAGACAATAGAAACTTATTTGTAATTTGCAATTAAACTTGGAACTGGTTTATCTGTTCTCCTATTCCGTCGATTGCATTTTTTAGCTTAGACGAAATGGTAACGAGTTCGCTTCCTGTTTCGTTTATTTTGCGTGCACCGCTTGCCATGTTGTCCATACTGCGGTTCATGTTTACGGATGATTCCTGCAGTTGGTGTACAGCCTGGAGAATCATCTGGTTTCCGTCCCTCATTTCTACTGAAGATGTTTTTACTTCGCTTGTAGTGTCGTTCATGTCGTGCAGGGCGGCGATTATCTGCTTTGAGCCTGTCTTTTGCTCTTCCATTGCGGACTTGATTTGTTGCACCAGCTGATCCGTTTCCTTAATCTTTGCCGATACGGAATTGAATGCATCGCTTGACTCGAGGGATGCTGCTACGACTTCTTCTATTGATTCCTGTATGTTTACGAGCTGGTTTCCGATAGTCTTTGACTGTTCACTGGAAGTTTCGCTAAGCTTTCTGATTTCATCTGCAACAACGCTGAATCCCTTTCCTGCGTCTCCTGCATGGGCTGCTTCGATTGCGGCGTTCATGGCAAGAAGGTTTGTCTGTTCCGCTATGGCAGAAATTGCTGAGTTTGCTTCCTGCAATAGCTGTGACTGGGTTTCTATCTGGGTGATGCGGTCGTTTACTGCCTGCTGTTTTTCTGCTCCCGTCTGCGTATCTTTTTGAAGCGTTTCGAATGACTGTGCCATTTTTTCCACGCTTGAAGTTACCGCAGTTATGTTACCTATCATCTCTTCTACGGAAGCGCTTGCTTCTGTAACACCAGCTGCCTGTCCTTCTATCATTTTTTCAAGAGACTTTATGTTGGATGCAATCTGGTTTACGGCTCCCGCTGTTTCTTCAACATCATTTCCCTGGTCTACGATTTGTGACGTTACGCTTGAGATGTCGCTAAGAATTTGTCCTATGGCGTTGGATGTGTCTTCCGTACTTGCCCCAAGATCTTCTCCCGCAATAGAAAGTTCATCCTTTGATCTTTTTAGTTCAACCATTATGTCCCTTAGCTTTTCGGTAAAGCGGTTGAATCCGTTGGAGATTTCACCTATCTCGTCATTCATGTTGTAGTCAAGGCGGTTAGAAAGGTCTGCATTTCCGCTTGAGATTTCCGTCATAGCCGTAGCGATTTTTTTGAGCGGATGGGAAATTCTTATTGCAACAAAGAATGAACTTGCCAAGGCTACCACAAGAACTCCGAGAGAAAGTAATATTAGCATGTTCATGTTGTGGTTTATTTCTGTATAGAGTTCCTTGAGAGGTCCTACTGTTATCAAGGTCCAACCGCAGAGATTGGGCATCTTTCTTGCGGCAAAATACTGGTCGGAATCCTTTAAGTTCAAGTAAGGTGCGTTATCCGGTATTTCTGCTGCCAAGTCGGAAAATCCGTATTCGGTATAGAAATTATCCTTTGCGACTTTTGAAGTGTCTGGATTCGTAACGTATACTCCGTTTTCATCTATCATAAAGGCTTGCCCGCTTTCCGTAAGATGCACTGCGTCCACAAGCTCTACGACTTCATCCAAGATAAGGTCAACGCCAACAAGTCCTGCAAATTCTCCCTTCTTGTTCTTGAAGGTTCTTGAAAGGGTTACGACTATTCCTTTTGACTGTTCATCTATATATGGGTTGGAGAATACAGTTCTTCCCATGTTGTTCTTTGCATTTATGTACCAGGAGCGGCTGGATTCATCAAAGTCTGATGGTGCTATCCAGTGTATGTTTGTGTAGGTGAATCCTCCCTTGCAAGTAGGCGTTGCGCTTGAGACATAAATCATGGAGTATTCTGGAATGCCCGCTGCTTGTGCAATAAGGAATTCTTCTACCGGTTCCCTATTGTATTCATCCAAATTTTCCATATAAGATATGACTGTTTCTATGGTCCGCTGGGGTTTTTCAAGAAAATTCGCTATCTGTCCGTTTACGTTTTCTACCTGAAGCTCTGTAACTTCGCGTATCTGCTTTTTGAGCGATGCCTTATGAGAAATAAAAATGGGAATAATCAGAACTAGTATTGCAAAAAGTGTGAGTATAGCCTGACTTAGCATAAGTTGACGGCGAATTCTCATATTTTATTCTCCAGTTTTTAAAAATTAAGTCTACATATTTTTATTCTACTATAACATTTTGAAAATGCAACTACAAAAAAGGATAGTTTTTGTATAAAAAGTCTGATATAGTTGAATAATGAACTACAATGACAAGCCATTTAAGGTTTTTTTTAGCTATTACAAGCCTCATCTTAATCTTTTTGTTGCCGACATGATATGCGCTTTTTTTATTGCCGCAATAGATGTCTCTTTTCCCTTCGTAACTAGGCACCTTTTGAACACACTTATCCCAAGGGGTGCAATGAGGCTTTTCTTTTGCATGATAGCCTTTATGCTTACGGTCTATTGCCTCCGTTGGGTTTGCGTCTGGTTTGTAAACTATTGGGGACACGTTTTTGGTGTTGAAGTAGAAACCGATATGCGGCGCGATGTTTTTTCCAAACTGGAAGAACAGAGCTTTTCCTTTTTTGACACCCACCTTACAGGTCACTTGATGAGCCGGGTTACAACCGATCTTTTTGAAGTTACAGAGCTTGCCCACCACGGTCCGGAAGACATAATGACTTCTTTGCTTACGCTTTTGGGAAGCTTTTTTATTCTTCTTAAAATCCGCTGGGAACTGGCAATTGTTGTCTTTGCATTTCTTCCGCTTGTTATTTTTATTGCGATTAAAAACAGAAAAAAACTTTCGGAAAGTTCTCGGCTTGTAAAAGAGAAAACCGCTGTCATAAATGGTGCGCTTGAAAATTCCCTTACCGGAATTAGGGTTACGCAAGGCTTTACCGCTGAAGCTCTTGAAGTAGAAAAATTTGCTCAAAGCAATATAACTTATAAGGAAAGCAAAAAAGACTTTTACAAGGTAATGTCAACTTTTCATGCCAACGTTGATTTTTTTATGGCTCTTCTTTCGCTTTTGGTGGTTGCACTTGGCGGATATTTTATTATGCAGAAAAAAATGACTCTCCCGGATTTGATTGCTGCAAACCTCTTTGTTGCAACATTTACGAATCCTGTAAGAAAGCTTGTCAATTTTAATGTTGAACAGTTTTCAACAGGAATGGCAGGCTTTAACAGGTTCCTTGAAATTATGAGGACAGACACTTCCATAAAAGAGGCTGATGATGCGGTGGAACTTTTGAGCGCAAGGGGTAACATAAGTTTTAAGAACGTAAATTTTTCTTACAACGAAAAGACAAGTGTTCTGGAAAACATCAATTTGGAAATAAAGGCTGGCGAGCATTTTGCATTTGTTGGCGAAAGCGGCGGAGGAAAGACTACTATTTGCAACTTGATTCCACGCTTTTACGAAGTTACAGGCGGTTCAATTTCTCTTGACGGAATTGACCTAAAGAGAATCAAGCTTGAAAATTTGCGAAGTCAGATTGGCCTTGTCCAGCAGGATGTGTTTTTGTTTGCGGGAACAATAAAAGAAAATATCGCTTACGGAAAGCCTAATGCCACAGACGATGAAATAATCACTGCTGCAAAACGCGCAGAGATTCATGACGACATAATGAAAATGCCGGATGGTTACGATAGCCTTGTTGGGGAAAGGGGGCTAAAACTTTCTGGAGGTCAGAAGCAAAGAATTTCCATTGCCCGCTGCTTCCTAAAGAATCCCCCAATCCTTATTCTTGACGAAGCTACCAGCGCCTTGGATTCTGCTACAGAGCTTAAAATCCAAAACGCTTTTGACGAGCTTTCAAAAGGAAGGACAACACTTGTGATTGCTCACAGGCTTTCCACAATAAAAAATGCCGACAAGATTGCAGTTGTGGAGGGGAAGAACATTACTGAATGCGGAAGCCATCAGGAACTTATTTCTTTGGGAAAAAAATATGCGTCCCTGTGGAAGAACCAAAGTGTCTAGCCCTTTATTTTTTACAGCAAGGATTTGATGCATTCCTCAACTTTGCTAATGTCTGCCGTTGGTTCAAACCTTGCAACCACATTTCCGGAGCGGTCAACTATGAACTTTGTAAAGTTCCATTTGATGTCCGGCTTTTTTGCCCAGTTAGGATCTGCTTCGGAAAACATTTTTTCAAGCAAAGGCTTGTATTTGTGATCCTCAAAACCTTCAAAACCCTTTTGCGACTTTAGGTATGTGTAAAGGGGAAGTTCATTTTCGCCGTTTACGTCTGATTTTTTCATCTGCGCAAAAGTTGTGTTGTAGTGGATCGAACAAAATTCATGGATTTCGTCATCGGTTCCTGGAGCCTGTCCTCCAAACTGGTTGCATGGAATGTCAAGAATTTCAAGCCCCTTTTCGTGGTAATCCCTGTAGAGCTTTTCGATTGGTTCGTATTGCGGAGTAAAGCCGCATCCTGTTGCTGTGTTTACAACAAGGATAACCTTGCCCTTGTACTGGGAAAGCTTTAATGTCTCTCCCTTTCCTGTTGTCAATTCGTAATCGTAAATCATTTTATCCTCCTTACTTGTATTGTCTTGCAAATTCGGCGATTGCTTTTAAGTCATCTTCATTGGGTCTTCCTTTGTGAAGGAATTTGAATTCACCCTTGCAGTGGAATTCCTTTTCGTCCATTTGGATTCCAACCTTGCTTGCTTCTGCCTTAACCTTTTTGTATGTTGAATTTAGCATGGCGGCTGAACCAAAGTTTACTATTTTTCCAACCTTGCTTTTGTCTAGCGATTTTATGAATGCCTTTACTTCCGGGTCAATGTCAAAAGCATAGTAAGAATTTCCAAGGAACAATATGTCTGTAGCTTCTGTTACCGGCTCTTCTAGGGGCAGGGCTTCAACACCTAGTTCTTTGGCAATAGCTTCTGCAAGCTTTTTTGTGTTTCCCGTTTTTGTGTAGAATCTAACGGCAAATTTCATTTTAACCTCCTTATTCGTTTTCTTCTTCAAGAAATTTATAGAGCAGTTCGTACAGTTTGATGGCGTCTTCTTTGCTTAGGGACTTTGTTGTTTGCGCTACCTTTGCAGGAATGTCCTTGCACTTTTTTTTGAGGGAATTTCCTTTTGCGGTGATGTTTAAAACTGTGATGCGTTCGTCTTCTTTTGAGCGTTCCCTGGTGATGTATCCGTCTTTTTCAAAGCGCTTTAATAAAGGGGTAAGTGTTCCTGCGTCCAAGTGAAGGGTAGAGCCTAACTGACCTACATTGACGCTTTCTTTTTCCCAGAGGACCATAAGAACTACGTATTGCGTGTAGGTTAAGCCAAGTGGTTTTAAATATGGCGTATATGCGCTTACGATTTTGCGTCCGCAGGCATAGAGCGGAAAACACAATTGATTTTTGAGCAATAGCTGTTCGTATTCCTGTGCCATTATATTTGACCCCTTTATGTGTTTTGTCACATTATATCTGGTCAAATATAATTTGTCAACACCTTTTTTTTATTTTGTGAGCCCGCCGTGGAAGTAGCATTCGTAGACTTTTTCGCCCCGGCAGAATATTTCTTCGTAGCCTTGGAACCAGGAAAAGTCTCCGTTAACGCTGCACTTGTAAAGGTACTCTCCGTCCTGATAGTATTCAGGTCCGCGGTAGGGCATCTTTGTGTCTGCATGCCTTAATGCGTCTTTTAAAAAGTTTCCGCTAAAGTCCTTGCCAAGAACGCGTCCCATATAATTCATTGCGTAGACCGATTTTCCGTTTTTCCAAACAGCTTCTTCCCCTGCAAACTGTTCGCCGCCAACATAAGTGTCGTGGTAAACGAAATCTCCGTTTTGGTAGCGGAAGTCGTGGGAGTCAAGGCGAGTGGACTGCACTTCGTTCATAAAGGCAGCGTAAGTGTTCACGTTTGCTTCGAGCCTGAATCTTATAAGCTCGTCAAGGTCCGTGTCTTTTCCGGGAACAATATTCATCATGCATTCACCGTCTCGCACAAGATAATCTACGGTTACATTCATCAGGTCGCTTATTTGGATTAGGTTTGAAATGTCCGGGTAAGCCTGACCAGATTCCCACTTTGCTACGGCCTGTCTTGATACGTTCAGCTTTTCGGCAAGGGCATCCTGAGTCATTCCCTTGTTCTTTCTTAATACCACAAGTTTTTCAGAGAAAATCATTTTCACCTCCAGATAAGTTCATGATAGCACATCAGCCTATTTTGTATAACCAACTGGCGCTTGCTTTTTTGTTACTTTTGGTTGCGCAAAAAATATTTAAAAAGAGCAATTTTATCCAATATTTTTTTTGCGGGTCTTTGTAGTATGTGAGTATAAAACAAAAGCCTGAGGAATTTAGGCAAAAGGAGCATCTTATGAAAAATGAAGTTTTTGAAAAATTCAACTGCGGAATGCTTAAGCTTCCTGGAAAAACAATTTCCTTTGATCAGATTGAATGGTCAAAGCATCCTGTCTTTGAAGGCGTTGAGCTAAAGCATATCATAAAGGGATGTGAAACCGGCGGCCAGTTCAGCTACCATCTTGTAAGGATTGCACCAAACAAAAGCATCAAGAACCACATCCACGAAACTCAGCTGGAAACACACGAAGTTATCGCTGGAAAGGGAATTTGCATAAATGACGGAAAAGAGATTGCCTATGAAAGCGGAACAATTTCCATCATGCCTGCAAAAGTTCCCCATGAGGTAAATGCCGGTGAAGAAGGACTTTTTATGTTCGCAAAGTTTTTCCCTGCGCTGTGCTAGTTTTCTTCCTCAATTGATTTTTGATAATCCTTTGGGGTAAGTCCAACAATTTTATGAAAGCATCGGTTGAGGTGACTTTGGTCGCAAAAGCCAGACTCGTAAGTTACCTCGCTGATGTCTTTTTCCTCTTCCAAAAGCTTCTGTGCCTTTCTAACCTTGCACTGAATCTGGAACTGGTGGGGAGTAAGACCAAATGCTTTTTTGAATTGGCGGATCATGTAAAATGGACTTATGTTTGAATCGCGTGCCATCTCTTCTATAAGATAGAGGTTTTCCGGACGGTCAAGAATGGAATCCCTGAGCGCGGAAAGGTTTGCCTCGCTAATAGAAGAAGAGCTTTCTTTATCCTGACTTTTAATTTTTATGCATGTTACAACCATGGAATAGCCGTCTTTACTGGCAGGTTTTAGTTCATGCACGATGTTCGGGGGGATTTGGAATTCGTCTCCGGGACCGTATATTTTTTCTTTGCCGTCAAAAACAATGCAGAGCTTTCCTTCTTCAACATAACCTACTGTAAGATGAGTGGTATGAGTGTGCGGAGGGTAGGATTTTGTCCAGTTCTTGTAGCGGATGCATTCAATCTCGTCATTCTTCTTGCAGTAAGTAATTTCGTTCATGGCTTCTACAGCTTTTTTTCTCTTAGTTCAAAGCGACCCTTGCGCCAATCTGCGTAGCCTGTGATAGCATAGCCTTTCTTGTCGTAGAGTTTTCTTGAATAGGGGTTTTGTGTAAAGCAGTCCAGACGGATGGAATCATATTTTGCCTTCTTGCAAAATTCTTCTATATGATTCATTGCTTGACCTGCAAGTCCCTGGTGCTGAAAATCTGGATTAACGCAAAGTCTGTGTATTACGCAGAACCTTGAGCCGGGGCAAATCCATTCTGCATTTTTGTATTCTTCGTCGCATTCTTCATTCAAAACGAAGCAGAGAGCAATTTTTCCATTCTTCTTTCCTACATACATCTGATTTTTTTCTATGTCGTCGGAAAGAATTTTTTTGTCCGGATAGACTTCATCCCACTGAGGAATTTTTTCTTCATCCATTTTTGCAATCGCATTTTTGTAGAGCAAGAAAATTTCTTCCAGGTCATCTTTCTTTGCCATTGAGAATTTTAAAAGCGAATTCCACTCTTCGCGTGTAATGGCATAGGCGTATGATATTTCGTTTTTGGGATCTGGATATTCCTTTACTTTTTTCATGCCGTTTGCAATTGCGGTTGAGTATGAACCTATGTTTGTGTATTTCATGTAGGAGTAAATTGCATCGTATTTTGTGTTTTCAAATACCCAATCCCTAACTGCACGGGCAGCTTCTTTTGCAAAACCCTGTCTCCAGTATTTTTTGTGAATGTGGTAACCAATTTCCGGAAGCTCTTCGCCGTCTATGTTTTGCAAAGTGATTCCGCAGTCGCCTATGAATTCTCCGCTTTCTTTTAAAACTACAGCCCAAAGTCCCCAGCCGTATTTTTTGTAGTTGTCAAGGTTCCATTCAATCCAGCCGCGGGTTCTGTCTTTGTCGAAAGGGGCAGGGTAGTGCTGCATTGTTTCTGCGTCCGACATAATTTCGTAGAGAGCGTCAAAATCGTCCAGTGTGTAATTTCGCAATATAAGTCTTTGTGTTTCTAGTTTCATTTTATTCACCTGTTGGAACTGCATCGTTAAGGCTTTTGTTGCGGTAGTTTAAGTTTGTGCGTAGGCTGTAACCCATGCGTTCCCAAAAAGAGTTTGCTGTTTCGTTGTCTTTGAATACAAGTCCAAATATTTTTTGTATGCCTTCTTTCTTTAATGCGACTTCTGCCTTTTCAACAAGAGTGCGTGCAATTCCCATGCGCTGAGAATTTGGATGTACGCAAAGATGGTGTATTATTGCCCGCCTTCCGTCGTGTCCGGTTAAGATTGCGCCTACGATTTTTCCCTTGCTGACTGCGGCAAAACATGTTGTGGGGTTCCTGTTTATGTAGTGCGTTATTCCTTCGAGTGTGTCGTCAACAGGATTTAAGGCTCTCTTTGTTTGTTCAACCTGATTCCAAAGGGAATAGAGTTCGTCATAGTCCGCTATTGTGAGAATCCTGTAGGTGATGTCTGTTGTTTCCATATTTACCCCTTTTTTGCTTATATTTTCATTTCGTACAAAAATTCTTTTCGCTCTTCGTTTGGTGCAATCTTGTTGAATCTTCCGCCTGTACAGGAAATTCTCTTCATGCCAATCTTTTCCATGGTCTTCCATGAAGCAATGTTTTCGCTGTCGCAGTGTGCAATAAAATGCTTGAGGGAAAGTTCTTTTTGCGCCCATTCAACAATCGCTTTTGCAGCTTCGGATGCGTAGCCTTTTCCCTGAGTCATTTTGCTAAGGCACCAGCCAAGTTCACCGCAGCTTTTTGATTCATCAAGATAGAGGCTAAATCCGCCTATGTGTTCATTGTTGCAAAGAATTGCAAATTCAAAAAAGTTGGGCTTTTCTTTTTTCCACTCTTTTTCTGCACCCTCAAGGAATTCTTTTGTTGCTTCTTCTGAATCGGTAGGCAGGTTTACCGTAAAGCGCATGTTTTCCCTGTCACTTGCGTATTCGTGAGTGGTCTTAAAAAAGCGTAGTCCCTGTGGAACAAGCTCCAGTCTTTCTGTTTTTATGTGAAGCCCAGCCATCTTAAAAAGACTTACGTGTTTTTCCAAATTTGAAAATCCGTTCTTTGTATAAAAGCGGAAGGATGGTTTGTCTATGTCTGTCTGGAGAAAAATACCGGGTATGCCCCTTGCCTGAATGTCTTTTTCTATCATGGACATGAATCTTGAGCCTAGGCCTTTTCCCTGCATGCTTTTTGAAACGCAGAATTCATCGATGTTGTAATTTGCACCTTCCCACCAGTGACGGATTCCTCCCAAAGAAATTGCAACTAATTTTCCGTCTACCAAGAGACCGTAGTTGAGCGCATTGTAAGCACCGGAAACTTCTTTTATGTATTGGTGGAGTTGCTCTTGGTTGCTCCAATCATCGTTCCACGGTTCGCCTGCAAATGATTCTTTGTATAATTCTGCTGCTTCTAAAAAATAGCTTTCGTCAAGATTTATAAACTGTTCCATAAAGTTTTTTTCCTTTGTAGAATGAGTTTAAGGTTTTACTAGAACTTTTTCAAGCCTCTTTCGATTTTTATTTTTCCTGTTTACTGTTGCAGTACTGTCGCCATCCGAATTTTATTTTAACCAAGAAGTTACCAGGTTTTCAAATATTTCTGGCTGTTCAATCTGAAGGTTGTGTCCTGCATTGTTAACCGCACAGTAAGTTGAGTTGGTGTAAATTTTCATAAGGTCAAACTGGTCTTTGTAACCTACAACGGAATCCTGCTTGCCGGTAATTATCAGGCAGGGGAGTTTGCAGGGGGAAGAAAGTTTGTCTGGATCGAATGAAAATTTTCCTTCGAGTTTATGATTTAAAAAATCCCAGTTAGCGCTTGCAAGGGCAGGCATAAGGAATTTTTTGTACCGCTCCCAAACGTCCCGCTTAAGAATTACATTCATCATGGTAAAGCTTTCGTATTCACTTTTTGTTAGCGACGACAAAAGGTCTTCATCTTTTTCCACAACAACCAAAGGTTCTACCCGGCCTTTTTTTACTCCTGGAATAACGCAGGGAACCAAAAGAATTATTTTTAGCAGCAAGTCCTGATACTTGTTTACAAATCCCCGAACAAGAAGCCCACCGTAAGACTGTCCAACGATTATGAATTTTTCTTTTATGACATTGACTGCAAAATCATGGAGATGTTCAAGAATGTCATCGGAGTTTTTTATGTTGCCGCACTCTGATTGCCCCATTCCCGGTAAGTCGATGTAATATCTTTTGTAGCCGCTAAGTTTTTCAAATATCGGTTCAAAGGCACCCTTCATGGTAATTTTGCTTATTCCCCATCCGTGTATTATGAGGACTGGAGTTCCCTCACCGATTATTTCGTAGTCAATGATTCCGTGCTTCATTTGTCTACTCCTATCCACTGGCACATTCCGCAGCCGAATCTTTCGTTTGGACGGGAGATGAATCCAAACTTTTTGTAAAAGTCTTCTTTTCCCTGTGCGGCCATAAGGTTTATCATGATTTTATATCCTGGCTTTAACTTGCTTCTTATAAAATCCATTGCGTCCTTCATAAGTTCGCGGCCCAGACCCTTGCCCTGGAATTCTGGACGGACGATTACATCTGCAATAAAAGCAACGTAGAGGTGATCCCATAGCACGCGGCATAATGCGATTGCCTTTCCGTCTTTTCTAAAGCAGCACAAATGAGTCGTATGCTCTAGACCGTCTGCTGCCTGTTCGTTTGTAAATGAAGTCCATCCGACGATTTTTCTAAGTTCGTTGTATTCTTCTGCGCTAATCTGGTCTGTAATTTCATAGTCCATGGCTTTACACTCCTGAATTAAAAACTTCTGCGGCCTTTTGTGCGGTTGTCTTTCTCTTTTCCAATGTCTTTTGGAACATCTCATCCGCTGTTGAAGGGAATTGGCCGTAGATTATTTTTGAACCTTCTTCTGTTATGCCGCCCTTTGTTGCTACCCTTGCCACAACTTCTTCAAAGGAAAGCCCCTTTTGAATCATCAAGTCTGCCGTTGCGCTTACCGTGTTCAAAACCATTTTTATAATCTGCTCATCTGGCAAAGTGGTGTGCTTTTTTGCTGACTTGCAAACAACATCGAACATTGATGCTATAAAACCAGGCATGCAGCTTACCAGTTCAGAACCCATTCCTATTTCGTTTTCCGGAAGAACAACTACGTTGCCCATGCAGGAAAGAATTTTTTCAAGATTTGCTTTGTCTTCTTCTGTAACAAAAGTGTTGTATGTGACCAAGGTTTGTGAACGGTTTATTTCTGCCGTTACGCTTGGAATTACTTTTGCAATTTTATGCTTAAACAGTTTTTCCAGCATTTCAAAAGTGACGCTTCCATTTAAAGATACTAAGAGTGCATCTTTTTTAACGGAGTCTTTTATTTCTATAATAACACTCTTTATGTCTACAGGACGGACGCAGACAAAGATTATGTCGGATTTTTCTGCAAGCTCCACGTTGCTGTTGCAGATGCAAAGTTCATTTGGGATGGTGTTTAACTTTTCCTTGCTTCTGTTTGCAACAAGGACTTTTTGAATTTCTGAATATCCAGAAGCTGCAAACTTTTGTGCAAGCATTTTTCCCATGCTGCCGTAACCTATAATTCCTATGTTCATCCTTGTCTCCTTTGTATCTTAAAATTCTTCCAACCAGAAGCGTCAAATTCTGCTAAGACCATGCATTCGCTTTGGTTGTCTGCTGCAATAAGAATATTTCCTTGGGAATCCCAGATGCCGCTCCTTCCTCCGCATTCCATCTTCCAGCACTTGCCAACATAATTTGCCATTGCAACATTCACATGTTTTGTTTTTGATCTTGTAGAAAGAGTTTCTATGCCTTTGGAAATTCCTTCCTTTGAGTAGCAGATGCTTGCCGCATATATGTCTAAGGGGGATTTTTCTATTGCAGACTCTATGTGGCTTTCGTTTTCTATGTCGTAGCAAATTGCGCTTGCGATTCGAGTGGAATTTTCTGTAATTGTCCAGTCTGAATCATCTGAGCTTTTGTAGTATTTTTCCTCTCCGGGGTGAAGGAATCTTTTTTTGTAACACTTTATGCTTCCGTCTTTGCAAAAGATTTTTTGGCAGATGAATATTCCGTCTTCTTTTTCTAGCGGAAGTCCGATTGATATAGTGATTTTATTTTCTTCCGCAAGCTTTTTAAAAATAGACATGTCCTCTTCATTTAGGAGTTCTACTTTTTCTTTTGCTTCTTCCTGCATGTATCCTGTTAGTGACAGTTCAGGAAAAAGAATAAAGTTGCAACCGC
>JAGACC010000176.1 GCA_017614295.1 Treponema sp. | reverse complement strand
TCCTTGCTCTACCATTTTACCCTTTGGCTAACCCGACCGGATATTACTTTGCGTCACCCGCTTTCCAGGGCTCCGCCTTCGCTCCGGCCCGCCTTCGGCGGTCTTGCTCGCTCGAAGCTTACGCTGCGAGTTCGCAACCCTTCCAATCGGGCGTAGGTTAAAAAAATCACCATCTGCTAATCGGTCAAACCAACTGTAAAATGATACCAACTTGAACACTTTTTATCCGCCCCACTACCAGAAAGGTCAAAATACCTGTTAGTGCGCAAGGTAGCAAGCGACCTTGATGTATTTACACTTCCCATCTTATCTTTACCAGAACTACCGTCATGGTCAATCATGTTATCAGACCAAAAAGAAAAAGAAGCACTTTTACTTGTAATCGTAAAACTTGTATTCCATGTTATGCTGTGGGTTTTTGTTAATGTACTACTGTTAAAATTATAGTTCCGTTGGCCATAACCTGTTACATTACAATAAATATTTCCGTCCAGTTCAACCTCATCTTTATTGTCAGCACCGTCATGCCTCATTTCTATGTAGCCTACGGTCAGGGTAATATCCTTCATCTTTGCATAAATCTTTTTTTCATGCACAGGAACCGGGGTACAATGTTCCTTTGTAATACTTACGCGGACGGTATGGAAATTATTATCAGACAGTACATGATTGGCAACGTTTGTCGTTACGGGGGCAGCACCGTCTATCTCTATTTGCATATCTGCACCGCTTCCAAGGTAGGTGTTTGTTACGCTTAGCATAAGGTTATCATAGGATAGATAGCTGTACTTCATGACATTGTAGTCTTCACCGTCATCAGGATTTGTTTTTGTTTCCGTTGTTTCCGAACCGGTATATACAATGTCAGGAGCTGTAAGCTTTGGAACAAGGTAATAGTTTCTTTTTATTACAATCGGACGGCTTAAATTCTTGGAGACGGTAATCTTCATCTTGTAAAAACCTTCCCCGGTAGCATTTGCAGCTGTTGCCATTGAAGTTTTGTCCTGACTGTCTCCCGTAGTTTTTACGCCGTTAATGTCTACTTCCATAACTGCGCTGTCATCATTGTTTACCGCAGTAAAACCGTAAGTCTCGCCTGTGTACTCAAAGACATCGTACCTTTCCCCGCCAGGACCTATAAGCTTTTCGCCAGTTGTCTGACCGTTGCTTCCAAATTCAACAGTCGGTTCCATTACATAGCAAGCACCAAGGGCAGAAGACGTACTTACCACTTCGCTTTTAAAACCGTCGCTTGGTCTTACCGCAGTAACAACATAATCATATTGCAGAGAAGGCTCTTGCTTGTCAAAATAGTAGACAAATTCGCTTGGGCTAAGGCTGTCTTCTTTTGTAAGCGTTTTGGAATCCACAAAATGGTATGAACCATGATCATAAAAGTAACATTCAACCATGTACTGCAAACCGTCTACAGAACCACCATCCTTGTTCCTTTCCAAATTAAGCGGATAATCAAAATGAAGGCAGTGGTAGCCGTATTCAACACTTGTCGGGTTCTTTAAGTTTCTTGGGGCATCGGGCGGCGTGTTCTGAATAAATGGATAGGAATACTGAACTTCAAACTTTGCTTCGTCCTTGATTATAAAAAAGTGTCCCCTTACTTCCAGACGGTGCTTTTCCGTTTCGTCAGAGAGGGTCATGTTTAGGGAGATGGCAGACTTGTCCGGGGAAAGGGAAGCAGATTTGTCGCTTGCAACATCTTCTCCGTTTGTATCCAAAACCGAATAATAGGGTTCAAAGCCTTCTGCAACTTCAAGGTCAAAATGCCTTGCATTGGTTAGAAGAACGCTTATGTCCACAGGATTTTTTGCCGCAATGTTAGGAGTTCCGCCAACCTTTCTGCAGGGAGTTTCCACGTCAACGCGTCCAACGGTAACGTTTTCCGTCCAGTATTCATGGTATTCCCTTACAGGTTCGTTAAAGCTATTTGAACAAGCCGTAACAAGAAGCGCACAAAATAGAGTAAAATAAAGCGTTTTAACATTTCTGATGCAAAAAATTCCGCGAATCATAATTCAGTGCCACGATTATAGCATATCTCCAATATTTCGCAAATATCCAAAAGGGTAGTTTTTTTTCCAAAAAAAGCCTAGCCCCGATTGTAAGGGCGGCGTAGCCGTTGCCTTTAGGCAATGGAGCGACAGCGGAACCCTGGAAAGCGGGTAAAAATTGCATCCTTGCAATTTTTACCCGTCAGTTTTCTTCGAAAACTGACCAGCTCTGTTTGCAAACAGACAACGCGCCATCCTTGGCGCTATTTGTTTGCATTTGGGTAAAAATTGTAAGGATCTGGCCGGGCATGTAGTGACCGGACACAGTAAGACCCAAAAAGCTGGCTCCAGATTAAAATTCAAAAGGGAATTTATCCCTCTACGAATTTTGCAACCAGTTCGGAGAGCAGCGGGACTAGCTGTTTTTTGCGGGAAACTATGTCCTTCATGTAATAGGTGTGCTCTTCCGTCTGGGGGAAGCCGAGTATGCTTTCGAATGAAGGTTCGGAGGCTATTAGCATTATGCTGCTTAGCTGGGTTATGTCCGTTACCAAAAGCGCATGGAAGAGTTTTCCGCCGGCACGTCTGCTTGCTTCCAAGTCCGCAAAGAATTCGTCCTTGCGCTTTAGCACTTCGCCCGGGTCGTCCACTTCTATTTGGCTTACGCTGTATTTTATTTTGCCGTCCTCGTATTCCTTTAGGTCCTGGGCTATAACATCCGTTGCGCTGCGTCCGCCTATTTTGCTTCCGTGGCGTATTATGTCGCTTCCAAGTTCCTTTATGTCCAGTTCGGTTATGCTGGAGAGGTACTGGGCTGTGGAAACGTCGTATTCAGTGGTTGTCGCTGACTGCAATATTAGGGTGTCGCTTATGATTCCGCAAAGCAAAAGGCTTGCTATGTCTTTTGGTATGGAAACGTGGTTTTCGCGGTAGAGGTTTGCTATTATTGTGCTTGTTGAACCAACCGGCTTATTGATTAGGGTTATTGGGTAGCGGGTGGAGAAGGTGTTGATTCTGTGGTGGTCTATTATTTCCTGTATTACGTAGTGCTCTACCCCTTCTATTGCCTGTCTTGCTTCGTTGTGGTCTACCAGGATTACCTGTATGTTTGCTTCTGCCAAGAGGTCGCTTTCGCTAAGGGTTCCGATTACCTTGTTGTTGGCGTCTATTACCGGAAGGCAGCGGGCAGTGCTTTCCGCAAGCAGGGGCCTTATCTTCTGAACCGTTTCGTCTTGGCGTACGGGTTTTGCCTTGGAGTCTGCCATTGCGCTTACCGGGGAAGAGTATTCGATTAGCATTGCAGTTGTTGCGGTTGAATCGTGTCCGGAGATTATTGAGACGTGGTTCTTTCTTGCAAGATCGTGCAGTTCTTTTTTTATTATGTAGTCTTTTGTTACGATTAGGGCTTTTACTTTTGCCTCTATGCAAAGTTTTTGTATGTCTTCGCGGTCGCCTGTGATTACGATTATGTTTTCGCTCTTTCTTTCTTCCAGAAGCTTTTTGAATGTGGGAACGTCGTCGTCTGCTATCATTATGAAGCAGTTAAAATATGTGTCCGGGTCAAATTCTACGATTGGGGTGGCGTTGAGAGTTTTTTCTATTAAACGCAGGCTTGCAAGGAATATGTCTCCGCGGTTGGGGTTCAAGAGCTTGTATGAATTTAGGGCAAAGGCGTTGTAGTTTAAGACACCCTTGTAAAGACCCTTTTCGTCCACAATGGGGAGGATTGAAGAGTTTGTGCCCATCATCTTGTCTACAGCCCGGCAGAGGGAAACATCCTCTTTTACGGACTCGTAGTTGGTGTTCATGTAGAATTCCACTTTGGGAATAAGGTCTGCCATGTAGAGCGGAGCCTTTATCTTGAATCTTTTAAGTATGTATTCAGTTTGCGGAGAAAGGTGGCCTGCCCTAGCCGCAATATATTCAGGATGACCCAAAAGCTGCTTTAGCCTTGCATAAGAAACGGCTGCAACAATAGAGTCGGTATCGGGATTTCTATGTCCAATAATATAAACTTTCTTTGTCATGATGTTTTATTATACCACAAGAGAAGTTTTCGTGCTATAATGGGGGTCAGAACACGTTAGTCTGTTCTGTGCTCCACTACCGGAAAAATTTATCTGAAAAGCCACAGTTGCGCGTATTAGGTGTCCGACTCGCTACGCTCGCTCGCGAAAAGCGTCTTTTCAGCCAAATTTTTCCTCTCGTTGCGCACAAAACAGTCTAACGTAACTTCAAAATAAATGTGAACCCGCCGCAAAAGATTTTTCTGGACGCGTAGCACAAAACAGATTCACATATATAAGGAACAAAATATGGCAACAGAAAACGAAAATGGTATGACATACGAAGTACGCGACTATGTTAAGTGGGATGACAAATTTTCCATTGGCATTCCCGGTATAGACGCCCAGCACAAGAGGCTTATAGAACTCTGCAACGAAACATACAAAAAACTCATGCAGGGAGGCTCATCTTCCGAATCTGGAGCATGGAAGCCCCCGGTCAAGGAAGCGCTTACAGAATGTGTGGACTACGCAATAATACACTTTGGCACGGAAGAAAAGCTCATGGCAGAAGCAAACTACCCCGACCTGCCAAGGCACAAGAAGGAACACGACAAGTTTACCCGCAAGGTACAGAAGGACTTTGAAGGCTTTGACGAAATGACCTTCACCAATGCGCTTCAGTTTGTAAAATTCCTCTACGACTGGATTCTTTCCCACGTAGCCCACGAAGACAAGCTCATAGCAAACTTCGTTCAAAAATAGCCGCATCCAGCGGATCTTCATCTTGAGGGTCTTCATCCGGTTGCTCTTGTTCAATCGGGTCTTCATCACGTGAATGTCCTCCAAGAGAAGCTCCACCTTGCCCCTGCCCTTCCAAAGGATTCCTCTCTTTGCCGACTGACTTTTTTAGCATACCGTGCTCCAGAAAGCTAAAGTAGGAATCCTGGGTAATTATTATGTGGTCAAGCAAAGTAATGCCCAGAATCTCCCCCGCAAGCAAAAGCCTGGATGTAACATTCATGTCTTCCCTGCTTGGCAAACACTTTCCAAAAGGATGGTTGTGGCAGCATATTATCCCCGAAGCGTTAACCCTAACCGCATGATTAAAGACCTCCCTCGGGTGAACCATTGTCCGCCTGGAAGTCCCAACAGAAACAACATGCTCTTCTATTATCTCCCTGCTACCGTTAAGGGCAATGCTAACAAAATGCTCCCTCTGCTCCAGGGCAAAATGCTTTACATAGGGAAGAATATCCAGGGGGCTTGTAATAATGCTCTTTAGGTAGCCGTTCCGCCTCCTGCCAAACTCCACCGCCGCCGCCAAAGCCAGAGCCTTAGCATAACCAATACCGTCTATGCGGGTAAGCTGAACCACCAAATCTTCGGGGTTACTGGTATTTATAACCTTCATAGCCTTGTGGGCAAGCTGTTCAACCGGAGTCTCCCTGGTACCCTTGTTAAGAATCAGCATAAGAAGCTCCTCTTCGCTGGGGTAACCAAGACCACGCTCTATCGTAAGCTCCCGAATATCCGGCTTTGTCTTTTGCTCTGAATAAATTTCATTTTCCATACATATATATATGTGTTATGAAAATTCAAATACTAACACTTTTGCGCAAATTTTTTCTTCTTCTTTTTTGCGGCAGTCTTTTGGTTCAACAAATGTTACCGGAGCAACATCTTGTCATTTTTTACGGGCTTTCCGGGGTTCCGCCTTACGGCTCCATTGCTCCGCAACGGCTTCGCCGCCCCTCCAATCCCTGCCGTGCTCTTATCTGCATACAGGACTTTAAAGATAAAATGTCATTTAAAAAGCAACTACGCCACACTCGTACAATTCTTTCTTAAAAATCAATTTTTTTGCAGAACGGACAAAACCTCTTTTGAAAGCTCCAGCCTGTCCGCCGTAAAGTCACAGGAATAAATCTTATGCTCTTTTCCGTCTTTCCTGCCAAAAACAAGGAGAAAGTCATTCTGCTCTGCAAACATTGCAACCCCCTTAGAAATACTCAAAACAGCCTTTGCCGCAGCAAGAGCCTTACCTTCATGCAAAGACTCATCCCCGCCCAAAGAAAGCGTAGAACAAGAACCTTTTGGAAGCGGAGCATCCAAGGGAATCTGCACATAATCAGAAAGACTTTCCGTCCCCCCAAAGCGCCCAAAGCGGCTCCGCCTTCTCCTGTAGCGCCTAATCTCCGCATCATCAAGACCAAGAGCCAAAAACTTCTCCTTAGCGTCAGACTCCGTAAAATCAACAAACCACTTCATGTCGCGGGCATTGAGTATAATAGAAAAAACTATCAGCGCAAAAAAAAGAATCAGCACTGCAAGTACTATGTATTCCACCATTCCAATCTAACACGCATTTTTTGCTCTTGCAAGGGCAGCAAAAGAAATAAGGAAGTAACTACGAGCTGACTTTAAAAAAAGAGTAAATAATAACTCCCAAGATGAATGCATGGCCAAATATTGCCTTTATAAAAGCGAAGGCTTTTTCTTTTTCTTCTGAATAAAAATCATCGCTGCAAAGTCTAATGGAGAATATCTCGCGCACAAAGGAAAAGACACGGTAGAAGCGGGAAGAAATTAGTATAATAAGGCTAAGAATCATTGCTATGCAAAAGGTAGGGACAAAAACAAGCAAGCCTTTTTCCCCAATGACTTTTTCCATTCCAAAGGTGAAGATTCCATAAACAACAAAGCCCAATCCAACCAAAAGAGCATATAGCGCAGAAATAAGCACAAGCTTTATAAAATTCAAGCGGAAAAATTCTTCTACAAAATAGGAAAAGGTTCCCCTTTCGTATCCGTCTGCTTTTTTACCTTTGCCAGAAGAAGCTGCTTTTTCTACGACAATATTTCCAGAAAGCTTCTTTTTCATCCCTTCTAGTTTGACCAAGACTTCATCATAAATATTCTCGTCAACAAGGAGTTCATAATTTTCAAAAGTTTCATGGATTTCGCTTTCAAAACATTCGTCTTCCAAATGCCTTTTTAAATTTTCTACTTCAGCTGCATACTTAGATTCAAACACTTTTTTCATAACTTGGATTTTAGTTTACATTTTTGATGCGTACTTTTCAAGACAAGACTACACTTTTCATTCGCATTTTTTCTATTGCAAACTTAGCAAATAAAGGCACGGCAGGGATTGTAGTGGCGGCGAAGCCGTTGCCGTAAGGCAATGGAGCCGAGAGGCGGAACCCTGGAAAGCCCACACAGTAGGAATAGATGTTAGCAAAGAAAGCTTTTCTAATGGAAAAAAACTGCCGCAAAAAAATACCCTGAACCAGTCTGCAAAAAATGCATAGACTGGTTCAGGGTGACGTTTAATCCAATGCTATATTTTATTTTTGCAACAATTTTTCCAATACTTTCTCTAGCCTCTTAAAATCATTACATCTTTTTTTGAGT
>JAGACC010000175.1 GCA_017614295.1 Treponema sp. | reverse complement strand
TCCATCTGCACATTCACGTTATTTCAGAAAAATCACAAACAAATTTCTTGCCCGAAAATGGAACTATCATTTTACTGTCATTAGAATACAAAATTATATGGTTTCCATATGAACCGAGCGAAACCTCATATTTTTTTATTTCTGAGAAAAACATTTTTTTCTCTTTAAAAAGAAAATTCCTTCTTGAAATATCCGTAGCATTCCACATGAGCGTCATCAGCAAAAATTTTTTCATTCTGAATTTCTTCTAAAATCTTCTCCAAAGTAAACGGATGATTTGTATAACATAAGATAAATAAATAGTGCTGAAGAAAATTAAAACTGACATTCCTATTGCGTTTGAAATTGAATGAATGACTTTTCCATCACGGTATTCGCTTGGTTCTGCTGATGGCATTAAAGCTATGATAAATGAAACAATTGGAATTGCAATAAAAAAGCCTCTTTTGCCTGTATCATGCATTCTGCGGACTCCGGCACTAACAATTGCAGGCATTATAATAAGTGAAAATATACAAAAAATACTCTGTAAAAGACGATAGGCGGAAAACATGTATTTTGTAAGCATAATATTTGAAAAAACAAAAAGAAGAATTAGTATCACATAACAGAATAAAATGAAGTACCAATATTCAGTTCTGCTTGCACAACCTTTAAATGAAAACGATTTTTTGAAGCAGGTTTTTATGGCCTGAAAAAATCCAGTAGTTTTTACGGCAGCAGGATTCTCATTCTGTGGGGCAGGTACAGCTTGGACTTCTGGTTCAACAGATTGATTTTTTACTTCTTGGTTTAATACCTGCGTTCCTTTTATAAAACCTGTAAGAACAAGCAATCCAGCAACGAAACCCAATACTTCAAAAATCAGATCCAAAAGCGGAATTTGATTGTAATTAAAAATAACGATTTTAATATACTGAAAAATAGAATAAAACCCGCCTAAGGGGAAACGGAGTAGAAATTTGCCTAAGGATTCCTCAACTGCCAAATGAAACAGCCTTATTGCATCAGGGTAATAAACCGGAATCAAACCCCAGCAAAACCTGGCAATAGGCCAGTACAAAGCATTTGTTACATAAAAAGCAAAAATCCCGACCCATAAGGCTCGAATTTTGGAGAAACCTACAGAAGGCTTTGTACGGGAAAAAAGCATAAGAAAAATTCCTGGCAAGATTGAAAATATCAATTGAAGAATAACTCCAATGATTTTTTGAAATTTATCAGCGGCAATTTTTTCCGCCCAATCACCGGTCGCTGAAAATGAATTAAGATAGTCAAAATAAAATTTGATTCCAATTATGTTCAACAAAAGTGTAATCATAGTTCCTGCAAAGAATAAAAATGCTGTGTACAAAACTTTTTTGTTTTTCATTTTTTACTCTGCCGACTCTAGCCCATGTGAATTGCACTGGTCAAGCATTTGCCAAAGTTCAACACAGTTGTTTTCTGCGCAAAAGTCTTCTATTAATTTGTTAAGTTCATCGGAGATAAGTTTTTTCTGGGTAGGCTTAAAGATATTCCTTAAGAAGCTTGGTGTCTTTGACTTCTTTTCCCTTTCATCGCGTATTTCCTGAAAGATGTTGGACTGAACCTGCTCCTGTATAAGCTCCAGTGCGTCGGAACTGTCCTCGTTCTTTAGCGTAAGGTAAACCGATGCTATTGGCAAAAAGTCAAAGTCCGTCTTTTTTAGAGCGGAAAAGCGGGGGCCGTATTTGTACATGATTCCGTCGTACCTTGCTCCAATCTTGCGCCAGATTGCGTCTACCGTAAAGCTGTCGTATTTGATTATGAGCTGGTTGTTCAGGTTTTCAAATTTTTTGTTGCCGCTAAAATACTTTGTCCCGCTTTTCACTTTTTCCTCCATTCACTCTATTAAAAGAGTCCGCTGATTGTTCCTTCGTCGTCCACGTCTATGTTAAGGGCGGCTGGCATCTTTGGAAGACCCGGCATGTCCACTATGTCTCCTGCAAACACAACAACGAATCCTGCTCCGCTGTAGAGTTGGGCATCACGCACAGGGAAAGCATATCCCTCCGGTGAACCTGTAAGAGCCTTGTCGTGGCTTATTGAATTTTGTGTCTTTGCCATGCAGATAGGAAGGTTTCCGTAGCCCTCTGCCTGGAAGCGGGTAAGCTTTTTCTTAGCCTTGTCGTCAAATTCAACGGAAGATGCATGGTATATCTCTTTTGCAAGAACCTGGACCTTTTCCATGAGCGGAAGGTTGTCTGAATAAAGCAGCTTGAAGTCTTTTTTCTTTTGGGTAATGCCAACGATCTTTTCCGCAAGCTCTGTAGCACCTTCTCCGCCTTTTGCCCAGCCTTCACAAAGGATTGCATCAGTATTTTCTTCTTTGCAAAGTTTTTTAAGAAGCTCAACCTCTGCGTCTGTGTCCGAGATGAATTTGTTTATTGCAACAAGTACTTCCACACCAAATTTCTTTACGTTCTTAATGTGTGCCCTAAGGTTTGCAAAGCCCTTTTCTATTGCCTCAAGGTTTTCTTCGCCAAGGTCTTTCTTTGCAACGCCGCCGTGCATCTTTAAAGCCCTTATTGTAGCTACGATTACCGCTGCGTCTGGTTCAAGTCCGTTCTTCCTGCACTTTATGTCAAAGAATTTTTCCGCTCCCAAGTCAGCAGCAAAACCAGCTTCGGTTACAACATAGTCTCCGGTTGCAAGAGCGCACATGGTTGCGTTTATGGAGTTACATCCGTGGGCAATGTTTGCAAAGGGGCCTCCGTGTATAAAAGCAGGTGTCTTTTCCAAAGTCTGAACAAGGTTTGGCCTTATTGCGTCCTTTAGAAGAGCTGCAATTGCTCCCGTGCAGTTAAGCTGACCAAATGTAACGCTTTCCTTAGTATATGTTTCGCCAATCGTAATTGCGCTAATCCTTTCCTTAAGCTCGCTGATTGTGCGGCTAAGGCAGACACAAGCCATTATCTCGCTTGCTACGGAAATCTGGAAGTGGCTTTCGCGTGGAACTCCGTCTATCCTGCTGCCAAGACCAAGAATTACGTTGCGGAGTGCCCTGTCGTTAAGGTCTACGCAGCGCTTCCAAGAAATTGTCCTGGGGTCAATGCCAAGGTCGTTTCCCTGCTGAATGTGGTTGTCTATAAGTGCTGCCATAAGGTTGTTTGCGGCAGTAATTGCGTGAATGTCTCCCGTAAAGTGAAGGTTTATGTCTTCCATTGGAACAACCTGAGCGTAACCTCCGCCACAAGCACCACCCTTAATTCCAAAGCAAGGACCAAGTGAAGGTTCGCGGAGGGCAATAACGCTCTTCTTTCCAATCTTGCGCAGTGCGTCTCCAAGTGCAATGGTAACCGTTGATTTTCCTTCTCCTGCGGCAGTAGGTGTCATAGCAGTAACAAGGATAAGCTTACCCCTTGTCTCTGGATTAGCCGCCTTAGCCTGAAGCTCCTTAAGCTTTGCAAAAGAAATCTTTGCCTTGTACTTTCCGTAAAAGTCAAGGTCGCTTTCTTTTACCCCAATCTTTGAAGCAACAGCCTCTATGTTTTCCATTATGTTCTTCTGGGCAATCTCAATGTCAGTCATCGCTCTTTAACCCCTTTCGTAAAAGATTAAGCTCATCATCCGTAAGCTCCCGGTAGTCTCCGCTTTTTAAACTCTTGTCAAGTTCAAGTTCATTCATCTTTATTCTTTTTAAATACACGACCTCGTTTCCCAAAGCCGCAAAAAGCCTTTTTACTTCGTGGAATTTTCCCTCAAAGACCGTAAGAGTGCAGACTTCTTTGCAGCCCTCGTTAAGAGAGCCGTCATCCTTCTGTCCACGCTCATCCGTAAAGCCGCCGTTTCCCCATTTAAGTATTGCAGGAAGACAGTCAGCCTCTCCATCCTTTCCCTCCGCTGCAATATGAACTCCCTTGGAAAGCTTTTCCTTGTAAGAATCCTTTTCCTCCGGGCTAAGTGAATCGCGCAGGTAAACAAGATAGGTCTTTGGAATACCGGACTTTGGAGATGTAATTTTGTGGTTTAACATTCCGTCCGTGGTAAGAATAAGAAGGCCTTCCGTGTCTGCGTCCAAGCGTCCAATTGAACTTAGCTCGCCACGCTCAAACCTTCTAAGGGCTTCATCCTCCAAAAAAGAAAAAACCGTAAGATGCATT
>JAGACC010000021.1 GCA_017614295.1 Treponema sp. | reverse complement strand
CAGAAACTCATTCAGTTCTCAACTTTCAATTCGCAATCTTCTACTATTCTCGACTTCTTCGCTGGCTCTGGTACAACCGGTCACGCGGTTCTAAAACTCAATGCGGAAGACGGCGGCCACCGCAAGTTCATTCTCTGCACCAACAATGAAAACAAGATTTGCCGAGACATTACCTACCAGCGTCTAAAAACCGTAATCACTGGTAAGCGTAAGGACAAGTCAAAATATTCGGACGGTCTTCCCGGTAGCCTAAAATATTTCAAAACCGACTTTATTCCCATCAGCGAAAAAATGTACTACGAGTATGCAGACCAGTTGCTGCTTCATGTGCGGGAGCTTGTGGAATTGGAAAATGCCGTTAACTTTCAAAAAGATTCTTCGGTTGCGATTGTTCTGGACGACGGAGAGATGGAATCATTTATAAAAAAGCTTAATGAAAATTCATCCGTAAAAAGTCTTTACGTTGGGCACGACGTGCTTCTTTCTTCCAAACAGGAGCGCATCTTAAAAGCCCGCAACATTTCCGTAAACGTTATTCCGGATTATTACTACAGGGATCTGGCATTGTAGGAGAAAACTATGAACTTAATGAATTTTCAGCGCAAGGCAATTTCTCAGATACAAGAGGCAATAGAAAGCGGCAAAGAGGAAGTAATTTTTAAGTCATGCACAGGAAGCGGCAAGACAATCATGCTTACTCATTTTATGGATGAATACCTAAAGAGCCATGCTAACACTGTATTCATCTGGTTCACTCCGGGTAAGGGGAATCTGGAAGAGCAGAGCAAAAAGAAAATGGATGCCTACATTCACGGTGCTCATACAAAGCTTCTTGGAGATGTAATGACGGGTGGCTTTTTGGAAAACGACTGCTGCTTCATCAACTGGGAGCTTCTTAACAAAAACGACAACCTTGCGGTTCGTAACGGAGAACACACCAACTTTATTGAATACATTCAAAAGGCAAGGGATGCCGGACTGAACTTTATCCTGATAATTGACGAAAGCCACATGAACGACAGCAAAAAGTCTGCGGTTATAATCAACTACTTTAAGGACGATAAAAGCCACTCTTCTTCCTGCAAGATTCCGATTATCCGTGCAAGTGCAACACCAAACGGTTACGATCACAACAATCCCTCCGTTCAGTTCATAGAGGTTCCCGAAACGGATGTTATTGAAGAAGGCCTTATTAAAAAGATGCTCATTATAAACGAAGGTTTTCCTGTTACGATTCTTACCAACGAGATAACCAAGCTGGAAGGAGAGACTCAGGTTTCTTACCTGTTGAATAAGGCTCTGGAAAAGCAAAAAGACTTGCGCTCAAAATTTTTAAAGTTCGGGGAAAATGTTAATCCGCTAATTCTGGTTCAGATGCCAAATTCATCTGATGCTCTTCTGGATGAGGTTCAGAAATGGTTTGAAGAACACGGCATTTCTTTTGAAAACGGAAAGCTTGCAATCTGGCTCTCGGAAAACGGAAGAAGCAAATTTAGCCGCCACGAAAATCTTGACGGAATAGAAGACAATTGCGCGGAACAGGAAGCCCTTATCTTTAAGATGGCTGTTGCAACCGGATGGGATTGTCCTCGTGCCCATATCCTTGTAAAGCTCCGCGACCACGAGGGGGAAAAATTTGAAGTCCAGACTTTTGGAAGAATACGAAGAATGCCCAATGCCCACCATTACGGAGACAATTCTTTGGACAGCTGTTACCTTTACACTTGGGACAACAAATTTACAGAAGGGGCAAAAGCTTTTCTTGACCACGGAGCATGGGATGCAGCCTACATTCACCTTAAGGATGAGTTTAAGTCTGTTAGCCTAAAAAGCCAGCAGCGTCCAGATGTTGTTGAAGAGAATGATGCAGAAGACACGATGAAAAGCGTTGTTAACCATTACCAGAAAAAGTATTCGCTTTCTGTTGGAAAGAAGCTTGGCGAAAACAAAACTCTCCTTCAAAAAGCGGGCTATGTCTTTAGCGACAGGATTGTTGTGTCTGCAAAGATGGGGCGTACGGAAACACTGAATGCTTCCGCAATGAACAAGATGTATGATTCTGACTTTGCAATTCCTCTTAATACCCACACGCACGGACGGCAGTTCCATCATGAAGTGGGAATCTTGGGAACGGAACTTTCGCTAAAGTACGAAACCATGATAACGGTTATTCGCCGCATATTTTACAAGGCAAGCAAGGATTCTTCCGGTAAGTATCCTCTGCTTGAACTTGGGGTTAGGGAGCTGTATTCATTTGTAATAAACAACGCGGACAGGCTTAAGGATGATTTTCACGAAGCCATTACGGAACTTGATGCCGCTGTGCAAAAAACACTTACTTTTGACCCTTCGGAAATAACAGAGAAGGAATTTCACATTCCCCATGTTTGTCTTTTTACCTATGACGGGAGCGACAAGTCTCAGAAGATATATTCCAAAAATGTTTACGCGGATTACCGGGAGTCAGCGGAAGTTCGTTCTATGCCTGAGCGAAAATTTGAAGAGTTCTGCGAACATTGTGATTTTGTAAAATGGTTCTACAAAAACGGCGATAAGGGTACTGACTTTTATTCGGTTGCCTATAAGGACGGAAGCGGAAAGATACGACTCTTCTATCCCGATTATGTTCTTGGAACAATAGACGGAATTTGGATAATAGAGACCAAGGGTGGTTTTTCTGCAAGCGGTCAAAGCCAGAACATAGACGATTTTGCGCCAAGAAAATTTGAAGTTCTAAAAGGCTATCTTACTGCAAACAAGCTAAAGGGCGGTTTTGTGCGTACGAACAGAAAACAAAAACTCTGCATCTGCACCGAACGCTTTAGCGATGATATTGACGGCGATGACTGGCAGCTTTTGGAAGATGTAATGAAATAGGCAATGTCTGTGGGCTAAGCTTCCGCCGGTACTTTGGAGGCTAACTTATTTACTTCCCTTACGGAGATTTTAAGGAGGCCTGCTATCTGTTGCGGTGTGGCAAAGTTTTCGTCGAGCATTCTTCTGATGAGTTCGGCTTTTTCTTCTGCTTTGCCTTGGGCTTTGCCTTTTTTGATACCTTCGTTTATGAAGCCCTGGACTATCTCGCACATTGTAACACCTCCTTTTGTTTTGATACCTTCATTATACACCTTTTCAAATTTAT
>JAGACC010000174.1 GCA_017614295.1 Treponema sp. | reverse complement strand
TGCAAAGTCTGCTCAAGGCGGTGGTTCTGCGCGTAGATACGGGTCTTCATAAGAGTGCGGTAAATAGTACCAAGCACAACCTCCGCATACTTCTGGAATATGAGGATATGACCGTAAAGGAACTTGCGTTCAAGACGGGAATTTCAAAACGTTCAATAGAAAATTATTTGAATGCACGTGCTTCTATGCCTCCTGCTGATTATGCTTGTAAGATAGCATCTGCCCTAAACACAACAGTAGAGGCCCTTGTTTATGGAAGTGAAACTCCTGTGCCATCTGCTGAGGATATAAAAATTCTTGACTTACTTAAGCAAGTGTCCGTTGCCGACAAATCTGCATTTTTACATCTTATGGAATCCATAACAAAGTGATGGTCTTTCCCCAACAAAAGCACGGCCGGGATTGGAGCACCTTTAGTCCCGCGAAGCGGGATGAGCGGCGGTTAGTCCGCGAAGTGCGGAAAGCCCTTAGCATAAAAAATTGCCGCAAAAAAATCAGAAAGAAACAATCTCCTCAAACACGCTGATTGCAAACTGGTCTGTCATTCCGGAGATGTATTCAATCACGCACTTTTCAAAGCTTTCCTCGTCGTTTATGTTGAACACTTCCTGAGTCTGGCACCGCATTATTTCCTTTCGGCCGCCGTCGTAGTTTGCATAGCGGATAACCCAGTCAACAAAAGTCTTTAAAAGCTTTGGCGTGTACTGCAAAGTCTGCTCAAGGCGGTGGTTCTGCGCGTAGATACGGGTCTTCATAAGAGTGCGGTAAATAGTACCAAGCACAACCTCCGCATACTTCTGGAATTCCAAAAGCCGCCAGTTGTTGTAAATGTTTGCAAAGCTAAATTTCTTAAGCTCCGTAATGTAGTTAAAGTATGGCTCGCTAAAACAAAGGCCCTTCTCCGGAGAAGAATTCTCGCAAAGGTCAACAATCATGTCGTTAATAAGAACCGTCGTGTTAACCGCCCTTCCCGAACGGTGAGCGGAATTTTCGCTGTTCTTGTTTCCGTTTGCATCGCGCCCGTCGTAAAAGCCCAGAGTGCTGGCAACAATTTCCCTAAGCTGCCTGTAAGCCCCCATATCCAGAATGTGGTAGGTTCTTGCATCCTCTATGTCCCTTCCAAGAAAAGCAATCTTATCGCTAATTTTTACAACGCAGCCTTCCCAGGTAAAGGGATTTGTTAAACCGGGTCTCTTTATGTCGTAAAGATTCATAGCCTCTTCGCGGGGTTTTAGTGAATGCTGGTCAATCTCTCCGCAGTGGCAGATAAGACCGTCCCTAACCGCATAGGTAAGATTAAGGTTGCGTTCAAAACCGTTGGGGTCGCTAAGAGTGTCTATGTAATCCGCAAAAAAAAGTGAATTCCTCTCGTGCCAGAATTTCTTGGGGGCGTTCTTTCCCTCCTTCTGAACCATAAGCGAATTCAAAATAGTTTCTCCCGTATGCCCAAAGGGTGCGTGACCAATATCGTGGCCAAGAGCAATTGCGCTTGCAAGTTCCGCATTAAGACCAAGATACTTTGCCGTAGTAGATGCAACGCTTTCCACGTGGTTAACGTGTTCCATTCGCGTGCAGATGTGGTCATTGTGGGGAGCATAAAAAACCTGAGTCTTGTGCTTAAGCCGTCTGTATGATTCGCAGTGCAAAAGCCTCGTGTAATCCCTCTCAAATTCTGAGCGGATATCGTTACCCCGGTTGTAAAGCGAGTTTTCCCTTTTTATGCACTGTTCCCAAATAGGATTGTCCGGGCAAGTGCGAACGTTTGCAAATGAATCTTTCATAATAAAATAATAGCAGATTGCCTTCGAATTCTCAATGATTTTTTTTCTTCTTCTTTTGGAGCGAACTTCTTTTTTAACTGCCCTTCGGGAGGCCATTTTGTACGGGCTTTCCGGGGCTTGCCCTCCGGCCGGTACCCTTGCGGGTACGCACTTCGTGCCCCCTCCAATCCCGGCTAGGTTCTCTTTGCAAAAGTTCTTGCAGCCGTAAATCTTCAGCAAAGTTCTAAAACAAAATTATTGCGGCTTAGTAGGTTTTATGTGTTATCTCAATGCTGGAATTTTTTCCAATTTAATCTGGTAGCCCAAACAACGTAAGACAGAAGTAAAAGTGGTAAGGTTTACTTTCTGAGAATCTTTTGAGCGAAGTTTCTGAATTACCGTGGGAGAAACATCAGCCTGCTTTGCCAATTCACGAACAGAAATATGCTGTGCTTCCATCTGTTCGAGCATGAATTCCGAGAGAAGAAAATCACTGTATTCTTTTTCATAAATTTCTTTTTGTTCAGGATTGTCTGCAAAAAATTTTTCAAAAGTTGTCATTTCTCTTCCTCCTCTATATCGGGATTTCTGCTAAGATAGTCAGCCCTGTTTTTTATGGCCAACTTCTTTTCTTTTTTTGGCATTTTATCGCCCGACTTCCTGTATGCATTCGTGACGATAATTTTATTTCCCTTTTTAAAGAAAGCTAAATAACGGTCGGGCTGTGGCTTAAAAGCGTATATGCCATCGTTTTCCGCCCGGAACTTCGTTATATCCATGATTCTTCCAAAATCCCCCATTCTCTGACACAACATCAAGAATTTTCGTTGCTGGGACAAATCACAAGCGGAGTAATAATCAAATGGTTGGCTATTTCCCTTAATATCGAAGTACCATTCAATTTGGAAAATTTTGCCTCTATAAATCACACAATGCTCTTTGTCCACAAATAAAGTGTATCACAAAAGTGTTACATTGTCAAATGGTTTTTATGGTATATTAGGTGTATTTTCACTGGTAAAAGAATATTGTGAAAACTAGCTCGCTTGTGTTATAATTTTTGCATGCCAAAAACAAAGCCCCTGATAAGAAAAGAAATAAGAGAGCTTCTAGCTTCCAAAAGCGCACAGGAACTTCAAGATGAATCCAATAAAATCTGCCAAGAGTTTTTGCAGACTAGCCTCTATAAAGAATCGGATGCAATCCTAAGCTACATGCCCATGCCAAAGGAAGCGTCACCCCTTTGCATAACAGAAGCCGCGTTAAAAGACGGAAAGGCTCTTGCCCTGCCGCGCACTGTTCCCAATACAAACATCATGGACTTTTACCTTATAAAAAAAGACATCCCCCTGCAAAGCCAACTTACACAAGGCGCTTGG
>JAGACC010000173.1 GCA_017614295.1 Treponema sp. | reverse complement strand
TCTCTAGAATTTACATGGTCATCAATTCCGAATTCTGCATAGATATCAATTTCTCCTTTAGGAGATAGCCAGTCTGCTGTAAATGCAATTTTTTGATCTTCAGCTTCGTTTCCGTCAGAGGCACCCTTTGTTCCATATAAGGGATTCAGATATTTATAAAATTCGCTGTCATCCCATTTGCTAAGACAGATTTTTGTCGCTCCAAGTGTTAGCCCTGGAAAGAAAGATGGAGCATATGATAAAGATAATCCTGTAATTTGATTATGATCATTTGAACTATCATTGTCAAAATAATCAGATTCTGTAAGATAACCAATCCACATACGGCCTTCAACATCTCCAACGTACCAGCCAAGCCATGGCAGATGGATTGATGTTTTGCGTAAGCCTATATCAAATTTTGGGTAAGAAGGAGCATTGTTTGAGTGTAAAAGCGGGTTTAGCCAAGCTGGTCCAAGCCAGATTGCCTGTGTTCCAATTCCCGTGGTTAAATTGTGCCAGGTATAGCGGATTTCTGAGTCTCCCCAGTCGTAGGTAAAAAAAGCCTTGTCTCCGAATCTCTGTGGAGCATCAACACCTTTATTGTCTCCATATCCCCAAAAATATCCGTATTCGCTGTCGTAGGCAGATGGCATTATGTCAAATTCCCTGTTCTGCGAAAAGCTTAGCTGGGGTTTGAATGTTACTTCAAAGCCGTAGCCTTCGAGGCGGGCGCCGGCGGTTAGGGAGGTGTTGTAGCCTTTTCCTTGCCAGAGGGCTCCGTCGTTTTGGCCGTAGGGGGCTGCGGTGTTGTAGGAGTTGTACCATTCCGGGCCGTATGCTTTTACTTTGATGCTTTGGTCTATGCCGCGGGTAAAGAAGTTGTCGGTTTTTTGTTCCGGTTCAAAGACTGTCCATTTGCTGCCAAGGCTGTTGTTTTTCCAGATGTTTTCGTCTGCTGTTTTTGCTTCTTCGGTTAAAGTCCATTCGTTGTCGCTTAATGTGCGGTAGCCCAATGTGGGACGTTCAGCTAGGCCTTGGAGGCTTAGAAAATCATAGTATTCTTCTTCCGTGCTTTTTAGGGCTTCTTGGGAAAAAATTGGAAGAGTAGCTACACATGTTGCAAGCAAAGAAAAAATAAATCTATGTTTCATTGGTTTAAATCCTTGTCGAAATTCAAATTACACAATTTTAACATAAATTGGCTTTTTAGTACATATAGAGCTTACGGATTGCGGATGGTTTTTCCAGAGTCAGGGACCTACTATACGGTAGAAAATTACATTCGTGCAACTTTCTACCTGCAGGTTTTCTTAGGAAAGCTGTCGATTTTTCCTTTAGGGAAATGACGAACTCTCCTTGGTGTTGACCATGCACGTGCTTGTTTAGTTTTGTGCTTGGACTGTTTCTATCATAAAGTCGGCGGTGCGTTTTCCAGCTTCACCTATGTGCTGCCAAGCCTGGGCTTTTGCGTTTGCACGGCGTTCTTTTAGTTCCGGGCTGTCGGAAGCGTTTTGGATTACGTCCTTTATGCGGCCAAAGTCTTTTTCTTCCAAAAGGATACCGCAGTTTTTAAGTGTCTGCATTTCCCAAAGGCCTTCGTAGTTTTCGCCATGAATGTCGTATGCATCGTATGGAAGCAGGTCCATTTTGCTTGCGGCATAAATGACAGGTTTGTCGCAAAGGAATGTGTAGTCGAATATAATTCCCGAGAAGTCGGAAATCATTATGTCGGCTTTTTTTAGAGAGTAGATATTGTCTCTTTCGTAGTCCCAGGAAACGTTTGCCTTGTCTTTGTAGCGTGCGGTAAGTTTTTCCAGCATTTCTGCTTCGGAAATCTTTGACTGAGGGTGCGGCCTTATTATGATGTTGAATCCTGTTTCTACAAGCGGGTCCAAGAGGCGTTCACCGTACAAAGAAAGGAGTGCGCTTTTTCCCCATGACGGTGAGACAAGAACCGTATACTGATGGTTTTCTTCTGCAGGAATTTCTGCAATCTTTTTTTGCAGGACATCAAGATATGTACAGCCGACCGTTACCAGCTGTTTTGCGGGAAGGTTGCGCTGTTTTTCCAGAGTGCGTATGTCTTCCCCTGAATAGTCACCGGTTAGCAAGACGGAATCAAAGAAGTCAAGTCCAAAGAGCCTGTACATGGAAGAGTCTGTTGTTGAATGGAATATGTGGCAGTAGTGCTTTACGTTTTTGCTGCGTTTCCACTGGTAGACGTTTACGCCCGGTGTTGTACAGACGAGGATTCCTGCGCTCATCATGTTGAGCTTTGCATAGGCAGAGTTTCCTGTTCCTATGACTTCCGGTTTTACGAACTTGAAATTCTGGCTAAAAACTGGGTCTTCTGATGAAGAGACGTAATAGGTGATTTCTGTCTCGCGCTTTTCGAATTCCTGGAGGATTGGAAGGAAGACGTTCCAGTAGCGGCGGTCTTCGCAATAAATTACGTACTTCTTATATGAAGAATCCTGGATTACACCATTCTTCTTACCGGAGAGCAATACTTTGAGTTTAATCCAGACTGCCTTTGAAAGAAAGAACAGAGTGGTTGCGGCTCCAATCAAGATAGAAAAGAGCATGCTTCCCGTTCCCGGGTCAATATAAAGGAGCATAAGGTTCATCTTTTATTTTCCTATTCTATTTTCCTAAAAATTCTTTTATAAGATTGAATGCTTTGTCCATCCATTCTTTTTGGGCAACAGTTACGCGCATTGCAAGCTGGCCATTTTCTGTCCAGAGGCGTACGAGGATACCGTTCTGTGCAAGGTGGTCCTTGAGTTTCTGCGTGTCTATTGAGTTGTCAAAGTGGATGAATACAAAGTTTGCGCCAGAGTTGAAGGCTTTTACGTGTTCAAGCGTGTTCATCTGGGCGATAAAGCTGTCTCTTGCTTCTGCGGTTATCTTTGCAAGGTTTGTGTAGTAGGCCTTGTCCTGCAAAGCGGCTACTGCTGCCTTTCTGCCTATGTTGCTTACGCGGAAGGGGTTAAGGTCCAGTTTGAATACCTGTTTTGCCATTGGTGCGCAAAGACCGTAACCAATGCGTACTCCTGCAAGTCCATAGAGCTTGGAGAAGGTGCGGCAGAAGACAACGTTGTTGTATGCATTCAGCAGGTATTTTGCATCGATTTTTACGGAAGAGAATCCAAGGTATGCTTCGTCTATGATTACGAGTGAAGAAGGATTTTCTTTTATTACCTTTTCAACGTCGCTCTGGCTCATTACAGCTCCGGTTGGGTTGTGCGGAGTTGTGATTATGATGATTCTTGGCTTTGTTTCGCGGGCTTTTGACAGAAGGCCTTTTACGTCAAATTCGTATGAATCTTTGCCAGGCTTGATGTCGTAATATGCGGCCTTTGCAAAGTGGAGTTCAACTACGGACTTGTAGTAGTTCCATGCAGGGGCGGAAATAAGAACTGTGTCGTCCTTGTTAAGCACAAGGGTCATTATTGTCTTGATGACATCTGATGAGCCTGAATGGACAAAGATATGGTCTGTAGGAAGGTCGAGCATCTTGGAAACTTCCAGGGCAAGCTCGTCTTCGCGGGTAAGGTCGTAGAGGCAGAGGTCTTCCATTTTTGCATTGTGGAATACTTCCAGGCATTTTGGGGATGCTCCGAAGAGGTTTTCGTTTACGTGCATGCGGCCTGTAAGCTGTTCTGTTGCGACTACTGAGTACTGCTTAACGTCTGTGTAGTTTGAAAGGTAGGAGATGCGCTGGGTGCTGTTTACGAATTCTTCTTCCTGGAAGAACTGGTTTACAAATTCCTTGAAGCTTGGGTTGAATTCGATTATTTCTTCCGTAGTGTCGAATTCTTTGCATTCGGCATCGGTTGTCTTGCGGATTTTCATGTTCAGGACATCGATGTGTTTTGCATAGAAGTGGTCCCAAAGCATGTACTTCATTTCCGGGTCGTAATATTCCTTAATCATAAGGTCTTTGAAGGTGTCGGAAAAGTCCTTGCGCCAGAAAGATTCGCCTATGATGTACCAGCTTTTTTCTCCACCACGCTTTACTTCGCGCATGTAGCCGTCTTTGTCGAAGGATTTTACGCAGTCTTCATTGATGAATTCATCAGAATACTTTGCAGCGTAATATGAGTCGTAAACATAGTCACGGTAAACATTGTGGGCAAACCAGTTGTCTGAGCAGCAGATGTAGGAATTCTTTATGTAGTCCTTTGCGGCATACAAAGAGGATATGTTGTTTTTTTCCTGCCATTCTTCATTGTCTATTACAATCAGTTCAGGATATTTTTTTGCCATTTCGTAGTATTTTTCTTTTAAATAGCCTACGACGATAACGATTTCTTTTATTCCCGCATCGTGCATCTGCTTAATCTGGCGTTCCACCATTGTGTCGCCTCTTATTTCGAACAGGCCTTTTGGAAGGTAGTTGGAAAGGGGCATACATCTTCTGGAGCGTCCTGCTGCCATTATGATTGCATTGTCTACTTTGTACGGGGTAAGTGCTTCGTAGCCTGAATCTGTGATTTTATTGCCGTCTGTCCAGCCGTTCTTTTGGCAAGTGGTCTTTAATTCATCAGAAAAAGATGAGGTGTCATTCCTTTTGTGGACTGCATACAAATATTCAAATTCCTGTTCGGTCATATTACTGTTCTCCTGTTCAGATTTAAGGCATCATTAGAAAATGCCCTTCTATTCTACTTCTATTTTAATTAGTTTTCAATATTGGCTCTTGTCCAGCTGGATGCCTTAAAGACATCGTCTTTTACGAGCCACCACTGGTTGCTGCGAACCGGGAATGTATAGTCGCGCTGCATAAGCCATGCCTGGTGTACGTCGCTTGAGCTTATTACAACTCCGTCTTTTTTTATGGAAGAAGTGTCCAGCGGTATTTTTTTGTTTGTAAAGGGATTTACCGGATCTTCCACTATTCCATTTAAGGCAATCGAAGGTACGTCTCCGTTTGTCATGAATGTGCCGTCGGTTTTTAGGGAGCCTGTCTGGTTAAAATCCTTTACCATAAGCAGGGGATGGAAGTGTCCGCGGCCAGTGTATCTGTCTCCTGCGATTTTTTTGTCCAGCTCTTCATCTTTTTCCATGCAGTCTTCGTAACTTGTACGGCTGTGGTCTGCTGCTATTATGATGCGGGTGTTGTCGTAAACTCCCTGCTGCTTTAGGTAGTCAAGCCACTTTGCAATCTGTTTGAATGCTGCCATGTTGGTATGGTAAGATTCTTCATTCTTGAATCTGCTCTGACCTTTGTCTGTTATTTTTTCCGCCGGTATGTAGTCTGGAGCCTGCATGAATGTGGATGAATGGGTAAGTTCATTTACAATACATATGTAGGAACCGGAACTTGTCTCTTCTGCCTGAGTTAGTTCGGGGAGGAAAGAGAGAGGAGCATAGTTGTCTATAATGTTTGTGTAAGATGTAACGTTGTCGTCTGTGTTCCAATACTTTCCCTGCTGATAGATGAGTTCCCTTATGATTGCGGGGCTTTCCCTGAAGAAGCTAAAGAAAAGCATATTGCGCTTTAGGAGTTTTTCCGTGTTGTCTAGCCCCGATGATTCCCGGTGAGCCTTGTACCATGCGCTTGAGTATTTGCCGATTGTCTGGTAACCGGAAATTTTTTCGTAGGAGTCTGTTATTGTAAGGTCCGCATAGGCATTGTAGTTTGCCCATGAAGGATCCGTTATAGTTGCAGAAAAATCCGCCTGTTCGGTAAAAATGCGCGGTAAAAGAAGCAGTGCCTCGTTGTTCTTTTTGTAGAGAAGTTCGTCTTTTCTTTTGTTCATCTCCAAGGGGGCATATTCGTATCCCCCGTAAACAAGGGGTGCTCCCATGAGTGTGTGGCCGTTAAAAGAAAGAGTGTTCTTGTAAAGGGTAAAGCCGGAGAATGATTCGTTAAAAGAAGGGTCTTCCCTGAACATTTCTTCCGCATACTGATTTTCCGAGCGGTCAAGCATAAAGACGATAACATTCTGCTTGTTTT
>JAGACC010000020.1 GCA_017614295.1 Treponema sp. | reverse complement strand
TTTATTTTTCTTCCTTAAATAAATCTGCAAAAGTTGTCTTGTCGCCTTTTGCTACCTTTACTTCTTTGTAAAGCTCTTCAAAAAGCTTGCTTTCCTTAACTTCGTCAACAAGGTATTCCTTAGCCTTAAGGTCCTTGTAGTGTTCCTTTACTTCGTCAAGAGTAATGCCGTTTTCTTCAGCAATCTTGCCGTATTCAGCATCAATCTCTTCCGGTGTAACGGAAATGTTCTTGTCGCGCATAAGGATGTCCACAATAATGCGGCTCTTAAGCATCTTCTCTGTATTGCCAACCCACTGCTCAAGCATAGCTTCCTTAGACTGACCGGATGAAAGAATCATCTTTTCAAGCTGCTCAGGGCTTGTCTTGAACTGCTGTGCCAACATGTTCCATCTAGCTTCGTTCTCTGCTGCAACCATAGACTTTGGAAGGTCAAATGGGTTCTTTTCAACGAGCTGTGAAAGAAGGCTCTGTGTCTTGATTTCCTTAATCTTTCTTGTCTTTGCCAACTCCATGTTGCGGGCAATGTCCTTCTTAAGGTCATCAAGTGTCTTGTATTTTTCGTTAACGTCCTGGGCAAGGTCATCATCCAATGCTGGAAGAATGCGTTCCTTGATTGCCTTTACGGTTACGCTGATTTTCTTTGTCTTACCGGCAAGGTCTGCATCCGGATCCTTCTTGTCGTAGGTCTTTGTAATCTGCTTGGTCTCGTCCTTCTTCATACCGATGATTTCGTCATCGATCTTGTAGATGTTCTCGCCTGAACCTACAGTGAATACAAAACCTTCGCGCTTGCTGCCGTCAATTACCTTGTCTGAATCATCAAGTTCAGAATAGTCGATTGTTACGATGTTGTCCTTTGCAACAGCATCGCCGTCTTTCTTGTCTATAACAGAAGCGTTGCGTTCCTGGATAGCCTTAAGCTCGTCCTGGATTTCCTTGTCGCCAATTTCTACAACCGGTTCTTTTACTGTAATACCGCTAAAGTTTGTTACCTTTACGTCCGGGAACACGTCGTATGTTACTGTAAAAGTAAAGTCCTTTGATGTGTCAAACTCAGGCATCTTGTCGCCTTCGAGACGTGGCTGAGCGTATGGGAGAGGGCGGAAGTCCTTTGCATCGTCTCCCTGAAGAATGTCGTTCAGAGTCTTGTCAATAAGGTCACCGATAATTTCTGACTTCAAGGCTTCTCCGTATTTCTGTTCAAGTACGGAAACAGGAACGTGTCCCTTGCGGAAGCCTGGAATCTGGATGTTCTTTGCATATTTTTCGATGCTTCTCTTGTATTCTGCCGCAACGTCTTCTTTGCTGATTGTAGCGGTGAGCTTTACGCTTGAGTTTTCAATTTTCTTGATTTCTTTGGTTACGTTCAATTAGGGTTCCCCTTTTCTGATAGATGTAAAAAAAAAGGCGATTTTAGAACCAATCTAAATCGCCCGAAGCTTAGAGCGGAAAACGGGAATCGAACCCGCAACATCGACCTTGGCAAGGTCGCGCTCTACCATTGAGCCATTTCCGCAAAACAAGGCACTCCAAGAATGTCTTGACATGATATTACAGTATATAAAATAAACTGTCAATATCCTTTTGCCAAAAATTATCGCTTTTGTTAAAAAAAAAAATTCTTCACTTTTTCTTCTATAAATTGGAGCCGCCTTCTTTCTTTTACTGTGCCCGTCACTTCGTGTCCGGTCAAATCCATGGCATTATTACCCTCTCTAAAACAAGCAGCGCCATGGAGGGCGCGTCGTTTCTTTGCAAAGAGGCTGGTCAGTTTTTCGCAGGAAAACTGACGGGTAAAAATGCCATGGAGGGCATTTTTACCCGCTTTCCAGGGTTCCGCTGTCGCTCCATTCCTACGGAACGGCTTCGCCGCCCTTCCAATCGGGGCTAGGCTCTGTTTGCTTTACGCCGTCAAAGAAAAATTGCCATAGTTAAAAACTATTTCAAACCTACAAAATATTATATTTTACTATGCTACCATTTTTTTAGATAATAAGAAAAAACTGGTTAACTTCAGGCTTAAGACAAACCTGTATGCGGAACCTGTCATTATCGGGCTTGACCCGGTAATCTTTCTAAGCAGATTATCATGTTTTGCCAAACACTTGACAAAAAGCCTATTGCGTTAACCTGTAATTGCGTACGGAGATTTTTATGACAATAAAAGAAATCTTGGAAAAGAAAAACCTTGTCCTTTCCTTTGAACTTTTTCCGCCAAAAAAAGAACAGAGCTTTGCCGGAGTTTTTGAAGCAGCAGAAAAACTCTCTTCCCTTAAGCCGGATTTTATTTCGGTAACATGCGGGGCAGGGGGAACAACGGACGGAAACACAAGCGAAGTAGCTGCAAAGATAAATTCAATGGGAATACCATCTTTAGCCCACCTTACCTGTGCGGACAACACAAGGGAATCCCTTATGCAAAAGATTCAGCTTATGAAAGACCTTGGCATAAAGAACGTACTTGCCCTTAGGGGAGACAAAAAATCAGACCTCTCAGACTTTGAGCACGCAAGCGATATTGTTCCTTATTTAAAGCAGGCAGGATTTTGCACTGGTGGGGCATGCTACCCCGAAGGCCATCCGGAAAGCCCCAACCTTGACGCAGACATAGATAACCTCCACTACAAGGTAGACGCTGGCTTGGACTTCCTTACCACCCAGATGTTCTTTGACAACAACATGCTCTATTCATATCTTTACAGGCTAAATTCCCGGGGAATACACTTGCCGGTTCTTGCAGGAATAATGCCTGTAACAAACGCAAGCCAGGTTCTGAAGATGGTGCGCCTTTCCGGAGCTCATGTTCCGCCAAAGCTTATGATGCTCTGCGACAAATTCTCCGCAAACAGCGGGGCTATGTACCAGGCAGGAATCTCGTATGCAGTAGACCAGATTCTTGACCTTATCTCCAACGGAATACGCGGCATTCACATCTATACAATGAATAAGGCAAACGTTGCTTGCGATATAATGAAGAATCTTAATTCAATTTTTGAGGCGGCGGCATAGAATTTTGGCTTAGAAAAATTGTGAAAAAAAAATCAATTTTTTTTGCAATCATGCTTGACACAAATTATGCTTTCTGCTATTATTCATCATGTCGATTACATGGTGCCTGTAGTTCAGCGGTAGAATCCC
>JAGACC010000172.1 GCA_017614295.1 Treponema sp. | reverse complement strand
CTGGCGACCGTCCAACAAACGGCGCTACGGAAAAGATGCTTAAGGAACTGAACAAGATTCTTACAGAAAAAGTAAACGCAGAGCTACAGATTTTCTACATTCCATGGAACGACTACCTGGTAAACTACAACATGTGTCTTGCCCAGCTGGACGGTTCGGTGGACCTTGTTGGAACAGCCTCAGACTGGCTTGATGCTTGGAACAATGTAAAGAACGGGACCTTCCTTGGCATGAACGATGACATGCTGATGAAATACGCACCCAAGACCTACAACTCCGTTTCCGCCGAGCACTGGGAAATGTGCCGCATGAACGGAAAGCTCTACCTCTTGCCAGAAGACAACTACGCCCAGTGGATTAACCACGGCTTTATCTACAGGACAGACTGGGCAAAAGAAGCAGGCCTTTCAAACGGAGTGCACAGCTGGGAAGAGCTTACCACTTACTTTGAATACGTTGCAAAGAACAAGCCCGGCATTATCCCCTGGGATTCAGACGGTGGACTTGACACCTACCATCCCGAAGGCTACATTCAGTCCAAGAGCGACTATGTTCCGCTGGAAGGAATTTCCACAAACCTCTACTTTGGAGTTCACAGAAACAACCTTGCAAAAGTATACTCACCTTTTATAGAAGGAAACGAACTTGTTGAGTATGCAAAGCTGATGAAAAAGTGGAACAAGATTGGCGTTTGGCCGGAAAACCTTACAACAACTCCACACGCAACGAACCGCGAAGAATTTAAGGTTGGCAAAGTTGCTGTAGATGAGCACCACACTCAGACCTGGTACACGGAAGTCCGCCCTGCCCTGCAAAAGAATGTTCCCGGAGCAGACTGCGAATTCTTCTGGTTTGGGGAAGAAGCAGGCAACATTACCGCGATGACCATTACACACGGAGCTATGGCTGTTTCCGCTGCATCTCCAAACCCGGAGAGGGCACTTATGGTTTACGACCTTCTTAGAAACGACCCCGAATGCTACAGGCTCTTGAACTACGGAATCGAAGGGGTTCAGTACGTTCTTACCGGAGACGGATACCGCGACACTCCACCAAGCTACGACAGCGCCACTCAGAAAATCACAACAAACTACTGGTGGGGACGCAACGACAACCTTGAAGTTCGCGACAAAAGCGGTGCCTGGGACAAGTTTGAAGAAAAGAACGCAATCTACAACAAGGTTAAGATCGACTACCCCTACCCCAAAATTGTCTGGGACATTTCCAACATAAGCCAGGAACTTGCGGAACTTAACAACGTCTGGGGAACCTACATGGGCAACATCTGTTACGGAAAGGCAGACGATCCCGAAGCCTACGTCAAAGAATTCCGCCAGGCATGCAAAAGGGCCGGTATAGAAAAAGTCATCACCGAACTGCAACGCCAAGTAGACGCCGCAGCCAAGTAGAACTAAAATTCTTTTTCTTCCTTATCTGGAGCATATTGCTCTTTTTACTGTGCGGAAGGCTACCCCTTCCGCAATTTTTTTTCATCCCCGCTTTCCAGGGTTCCGCGGGGCCCTACCCGCTCCATTGCCTAGCGGCAACGCGTTCCGCGCCCTTCCAATCGGGGCTAGGCTTGATGGGGGTGGAGCAGATTCAAGCAAGATGTATTTTATGTTGCGGGATTAACAAAAGCACAAGCTATTTAAACTATAACCGACGCACTTTTTTTGTTTGGAAAATTATCTGCTAAAATTACCAAAATATGTTATACTAAGATATGGAGGTTTGCCATGTCATACGAAACTCTTGAAAAACAAATCAAAGCACTGCCAGTAGAAGCGCAGCAAGAAGTTGAACATTATGTTGGCTATCTTCTTTCTATTTATAGTCCAATGACAAAAAAGGATATTATTTCCTCACGAATAAACGCTTTTATGAAAGAGAATCCTTCTGCTTTTGATGAATTTGAACATGAGCAAAATGCAGGCTTAGAGGCAATAAGGGAGCTTACAAAAAATGATTCGTGGTGAAATTTGGTGGGTTGACTTTGGAATTCCGTTTGGAAGTGAACCTGGAAGAAGACGACCTTCCGTTATAGTGCAAAACGATGCCTTTAATCTAACTACAATGCATACAACTATTGTTATTCCCCTTACTTCTAATCTGCGTTTAGCTGACTTCCCAGGAAATTTATTTCTTCCAGCTGAAAAAACAAGGCTCTCAAAAGATTCTGTCGCAGTTACACCTCAAATTACAGTAATTGATAAGGCACGCCTAATTGAAAAAATTTCTGAGCTTCCCCATGCGACCATGAAAGAACTGGCAGAAAATATAAAATTGCTTTTGGATATATAAGAAAAAAAATGATTAATATCTTCTTTTAAATTTCCAAGAAACCTACGCGGGATTGGAGGGGTGCACGAAGTGCATTACGGAGTAATGGAGCCGAAAGGCGGAACCCCGCAAAGCCCGTGGCGCAAAGCGGTATTCGGTCGAATTAGCCAAAAGGCAATTTGGTAGAGCAGAAAAAATACCGTCCTAAAAAGTACCTTCCAAAAATTCAAAACATTGACAAGGCTTTTTCCTCAAAGTATACTTGCTAAAATATGATAGAAGTTCAGCAGGAAGAGGAAAAGAAAGCCCGAGCGCTTTTAATTGGCGCACCTCAGAAGGTAAAGGGTAGCATCTCAAGGCAAGACGCAAAGCCAGAGGAACTGGAAGGTCTTGTAAAAACTCTGGGAATGGAGACGGCAGGTATTGTCGTTCTTACCCGCATTGAACCAACTCCGGCATACGGTATAGGTACCGGAAAGGCTAAGGAGATTGCAGCTAAGGCAAAGGAGCTTTTTGCGGACTGCATAATTTTTGACTGGGAGATTGACCCCACCAAGCAGCGCAACTGGGAAAAGCTTTGTTCAATTCCGGTTTTTGACAGGAACGAGGTTATATTGCGCATCTTTGCATCCCGTGCGCAGACAAAAGAAGCCGTCCTTCAGGTTGAACTTGCCAGACTTACCTATTCACTTCCCCGCTTGAGCCACATGTACGGAGACCTTGCAAGGCAAAGGGGTGGTTCTTACGGTTCAAAGGGTAGCGGAGAAACTCAGCTGGAACTTGACCGCCGCCAGACGGAAGATAAAATTGTTCAGATAAAGAAAGAGCTTGAGCAGGTTACGCAGACAAGGCGAACCCAAAGGAAGCAGAGGGAACGCAATTCATTTAGGAACTGTGCGCTTGTTGGCTATACAAATGCGGGAAAATCCAGTTTGCTTAACGCGCTTACCGGAGCAGACGTTTTTGTGGAGAACAAGCTTTTTGCAACCCTTGACCCCACGACGAGGAAATTTTCTCTTGGGGAAGGTTCTACAATTCTTCTTACGGATACGGTAGGTTTTATTTCCAATCTTCCGCACACGCTGATTAACGCTTTCCGTTCAACATTGGAGGAGGCATCTTTTGCAGACCTGCTTCTTCTTGTTGTGGACGCTTCTGATCCTGAATGCCGCAAGCAGTACGAGCAGGTTGTTAAGGTTCTTGGGGAAATTGGCGCGGATAAGATTCCCCGGCTTGTATTGCTTAACAAGTGGGATGCGGTTAAGAGCTTCTGTCCGGGGATGAAGACCGGGATGGGGAGCATTGAGGCTTTTGGGGAGGAAGGCGCCCGCTTGGCGGAGGAAGCAGACTCTTTTGCAGACGGGGGACAGGTGGCAGACGAAGGTGACTCTTGTGCGAACAGCGCCCGGTTGGCAGAACAAGCTATCTCTTCCGCAAACAGCGCCCGGTTGGCAGAACAAGCTATCTCTTCCGCAAACAGCAGCCCGTTAGCAGAAGAAATAGAGTCTTTTGCAAACAGCAACCCGTTAGCAGAACAAGCTATCTCTTCCGCGAACAGCGCCCGGTTGGCAGAACAAGATAACACATCCGCAAACAGCGCCCGGTTGGCAGAACAAGATAACACATCCGCAAACAGCAGCCCGACAGCAGAAGAAAGTAACTCTTCCGCAAACAGCGCCCTAATCGCAAGCCTAAACGCAGCCTTCCCCGGAGCAGTAAAAATCAGCGCAAAAACCAAAGAAGGTTTTACTGAACTGTCGCAAAAAATTACCGAAAATCTATTGGGGAGTCTTTCAAGCTATCTAATTCCAATGGACAAGGCAAACCTGGTTGAATTTGCAAGAAAGAACGGCACCATCCTAAAAGAAGAATGGCTGGAAGACGGCATTCACCTGGAAGCAAGAATCCCCGGTGTTATAGAAGAAAACGGAAACGCCACCACAAGAACGATGGCGCTGCTTAACCCATACGCAGTCTAAAAAGACGGCATAAAAAAGCAAAGGAAAGAAAATGAGATACAAATTTACCAAAACCTTCTCCCAAAAGCGCAACCCCGCAAACTGGCAGGACCAGGACTTCTACGACGAAAAATTCAACTTCCTTCCAAAAGTCCTGCTTATCGTATTGGCATCGGTAGTAGCAATAATCACGCTTGGAACAATCATCAACATAGCAACCAGAGACACGGCCATAGGAAGCAACTACCGCCACTCAGACCCCGAACCCCAGAAGGTCATTAAAAATTCCAAAAAAACCGACCAGAGCGTAGACGCATACACCGCAATGGGTCAGCTCCGCATAAACACAAAGGGCGCAGAAGAAAACACACCGGGCGCACTTCTCGTAGTCTCCCCCTGGTTCACCTACCCTTCGGCAGACACAGCCCTCTTTGAAGAGCTTCAGCAAAAGGAGCGGCAGGGAAAATCCCTCATAACAAACTACTTCTCCCGCTTTACAAAAGAAGACCTTCTTGCACGCGGAGAGGCAACCGTAAAAACCGACATAGTTGAGCTAATAAACAGCCAGCTGGTAATGGGAAAAATCCGGGCAGTCTACTTTGACCAGTACACTTTCTTTGAATAGCCTTAAAT
>JAGACC010000171.1 GCA_017614295.1 Treponema sp. | reverse complement strand
CGCATTTGCAGGCGGCACTCCAAATAACTTTGAAGGCAAGACATACGTAATGACCGGTATGTTTGCAGGCGGAATGGACGTAACAAGCCTTATGGGTGTAGCTGGCGTTGAACTAAAGATGGAAGTAACTTTTGTTGACTCAAATACATACAAGGCAAAGATAACATCCAACGGCGAAGAGGAAGAAACCTCCGGCTCATACAAGGTAAACTCAAACACAAAGACCGTAACCCTTCTTAACGAGGCGGAAGACAACCTGGACTTTACCTATTCAGATGATTATTCACAGCTTAAAATTGAAGCACCTATTGACGGCAGCATGACGGCAGAGCTTGTGCTTACGGAAAAGAGCAAGGCAAATGATGTTGCAAACAAGGCAGCCCAGCAGGCACAGCCAGAGATTGACTACGGTTCCGTAAAGACAAACATCTTTAAGGGAAAGACCTACAAGCTTTCAAAAATCATGCTGAACGGCATGGACGCAACTTCCCTTATAGCACTGTCCGGTGAGCAGTTCAAGGGTTCGCTCAAATTTATTGACGGAAAGAACGTAATTCTTAACCTTTCCCACGGCGGACAGGAAGAAAATGATTCCGGAACTTACACCATTGACTACGAGAAGAACACCATCACTTTTGACGGTGACAGCGAAAACGGAAAGGCTGTATTCTACAACAAGGGTTCTGTAATAAGCTTTGACTTTCCAATGGAAGGCATGACGCTTAACCTTATATTTGAGAAGTAAGATTTACCAAAAAACTTGCTCTTTGCAAACTGACGGACAAAACCTACGCGGGATTGTAGGGGCCGCCGAAGGCGGTTGCGTTAGCAATGGAGGCGGAAGCCGGAACCCCGAAAAGCCCGTGGCGCAAAGCTTTATCCGGTCGAGTTAGCAAAAGAGCAGGATGGTAGAACGGAAAAAATTACGTCCAGAAAAATACCGTCCTAAATATACAAAATTTAAAAAGCCTCCCACCCTATAGAACAAAACTCTTTTCTATGCTATAATTGACTTTTCAAAACGATACAGGATGGCGAATATGGCTTTAGATTTGCATGGAAGAGATTTTTTAACGCTCAGGGATTTTACTCCGGAAGAAATCATTGGTCTTTTGGATTTGGCCGCCGACTACAAGAAGAAAAAGAAAGCTGGAGAAGCGGTTGACACTTTCCGGGGAAAAAACATCGCTCTTATTTTTGAAAAGACTTCCACACGAACACGATGCTCTTTTGAAGTTGCCGCCCACGACCTTGGCATTATGACAACCTACCTTGCCGAAGGTTCACAGATTGGAAAAAAAGAAAGCATTGCAGACACAGCAAGGGTTCTTGGCCGCATGTTTGACGGAATTGAATACCGCGGTTTTGGCCAGGACATTATTGAGGAACTTGCCAAGTTTTCCAAAGTGCCTGTCTGGAACGGTCTTACAAACGAATACCACCCTACCCAGATGCTTGCCGATATGCTTACGATCCGCGAACACTACGGTAAGCTTAAGGGGCTAAAGCTTGTATACTTTGGGGACGCAAGGTACAACATTGGAAATTCTCTCTGCGTTGTATGCTCTAAGCTGGGGCTTAACCTTGTTCTTTGCACCAACAAGAAGTATTTTCCTTCGGCAAAGCTTATAGAAGACTGCAAGCCTTGGCTTAACGAAAGCGGGGGTTCAATTTCTCTGGAAGAGGATATTGCAAAGGCTGTTAAGGATGCGGATATTCTCTATACAGACGTATGGGTTAGCATGGGTGAGCCTGACGAGGTTTGGGCAGAGCGTATTGCAGACCTTAAGCCCTACCAGGTTACCAAGGAAGTTATGGCTATGGCAAAGCCGACCGCAATTTTTATGCACGACCTTCCGTCTTTCCACGATCTTAACACAAAGATTGGTAAGGAAATCAGCAGGAAATTTGGCATAAACGAGATGGAAGTTACGGACGAGGTTTTTGAGAGCAGCCAGTCGGTTGTTTTTGATGAGGCGGAGAACCGTATGCATACTATTAAGGCGGTTATTGCGGCTACTATATAGGGGTGCGCTTCCGGGGGGCGGTGTCTCTTTTGCTGAGCGGTGCTGGCTTTGGGGAGCGTCATTTCTTCTGCTGAGCGGGGCTTCTTTTGGGGAGCGTCATTTCTTCTGCTAACAGTTGCCGGTTTTGCGGACCGTCATTTCTTCTGCTGAGCGGGGCTTCTTTTGGGGAGTTTTGCCTCTTTTGCTGAGCGGTACTGGCTTTGGGGAGCATTATTTCTTCTGCTAACAGTCACCCTTTCCCAGAAGAGCAGCCCCTCCGCAAACAGCACAAATTGGAGATAATGGAAGTTTCCGCCCGATTTTCCCCGCAAAGATTGAATTCAGAATAAAAAATTCAAATTTCTGATTGAATTCCAGTTGTCAAAGGCGCAAATTGCCTTTATACTGGTTTATGGGTTTCCATGCGCGAGAAATCGCTCAAGGAAGAACGGACAGAACTGCTTAAAAAGTATCAGGTGAACAAGGCCCTGGTGCAGCGGACGGAAAACCGTAAGCATTTGATTAAGGAGCTGTGCCCGCTCTTATATAAAATCAAGGAAATCGAGGAAGGATTTTTATGAAAAAAATTATAACGGCATTGTTTGTTGCTGCAGTCCTTGCAGTTAGCTCATTTGCAGCGGATTCATCTTCTTCTAGCACTCCCATCTGGGACCATGGAGACAATGTTTCCGAATATTCATACAGAAACGTAGGCGTTTACAGAATCTTTGACCAGGCAGACTCTTACATCGTTCTTTACGAAAAGCAGAGCTTGGAAATTGGTAAGGTTGTAATCCCCAAGGCTTGGTTCAAGACATCTGCACCACGCAAGCTTGACTTCCGCCACAAGCCGGCTGGAATGGGAACATACATGACAGTTCTCTACAAGAACGGTGAATTCTACAAGGTTTTCCTTACTGTAAACCCAAAGCGCTCTGATCCGGTATGGGCCGTAGCAGATCCGCACGCAAGAATGGAAATTACAAACTCAGAAAGTCTTGACATTGAGTTCTAATTTGAAAATTTAATTTTTCACACCAAAACAAGCGGAAGACAAAGGCATAGTTCTGTGTTTTCCGCTTGAATTTTTTTCTTATAACCGATAGACTTCCATAAGTTACACCAATAAAAACAAAGGAAAGCAAATGATTCCCCTTACAAAGGAACAGGCAGACTCTTTTATGTCTTTTGTGGAAAGGCATGATTCTTTTTTGATTGCAGGACACAAGGAACCAGACGGAGACTGCATAGCAAGCAGCTTAGGAATATCCTACATACTCAAGCACCTTAACAAGCCCCACCTGCTCTTGAACGCAGGACCATTCAAACGGACGGAAATAAAGAAATACGCAGGCCTTTTTACAAAGAACATCCCCTTTATGACAAAGGACGAAAGCGAAAAGTGCGGGCTTATCATAGTAGACTGTTCGGAAATGCAGCGCCTCGGCGAACTGGAAGGAAACATCAAGGGACTTGACACATTCATTGTAGACCACCACAAAACGGCGGACACTTCCCTGCCAAACACAATCATAGATTCAAGCTGTCCAGCGGCATCCCTTCTTGTGCAGCAACTCTACGAAGCAATAGTCGGAAAGCCAAGCCAAAAGGAAGCGGACACACTCTTCTTTGGAATCTCAACGGACACAGGCTTCTTCCGCTACCTTAACGAAAAAGACGGAGAGGTTTTCCAGGCGGCATCACGTCTTGTACAGTCGGGAACTTCACCGCGAAAGACCTATCAGGAGATGACAGGCGGTAAGCCTTGGAACACGCGCAAACTGCTTGGCATAATGCTTGACAGGGCGGAACTCCACTGCAACGGAAAGCTCGTAACTACCTACGAAAAAATAGAAGACACCCACAAATACGGTCAGGACGGAAGGGACAGCGACGCTCTCTACACGCTAATGCTGGCAGTAGAAGGGGTCGAAGCGGTTCTTTTCCTAAGGCAGGAGACGGAAGAAAACTGTACGGCAGGATTCCGCTCACGGGACAAATGCGACGTAAGCGCTATTGCGGCAAAATTCGGGGGCGGCGGTCACAAAAACGCTTCCGGGGCTAGCATCCAAGGTCGCATAGAAACCCTACTTCCGGCCATAATAAAAGAATTCTCCAAGGTTCTCTAAAAAGGCTTTTCCAATATAAATTTTTCTTTTCTCTCTGGACGGTGCTTTCTACCCCTCTACCATTGTATCTTTTGGCTAACTCGACAGATGCTATGATTTAGGTGATTGGCAAAATGCGGTACTCTGATTTGACGGAATCAGAGAGTCGGCGGAAGGTTCAGCTGAGCAATGAGGAACCGTAATCCGAGAGGACCATGGAAACCTCGATCG
>JAGACC010000170.1 GCA_017614295.1 Treponema sp. | reverse complement strand
TGTTGCATACTTAAGAATTATCGAACCTAAAAAATGACTACCAGAATTTTTCAGCAAATCATCTAACAAATCCTTCCAGTTGGCATCATTCCAAACATAAGCCCTTTGAAAAAATGGTATCTCTAAAATATCTTCACTGCACAAAAAATTTAAAGGCTGCCCATGTGCTTCCATATTTATCATCCTCCGCCTACAATCTTTCGAATATCAATTTACATTATACCACACAATTCCAATCCGTGCGCAAAAATTCCGTCCAAACACCACCTTTGTTCTTAGCCACAATTCATTTTACATTCCGTCCTAAACCACCATCACCTGTCCAACATGGTCGCTCATACTTTTATCCCAATCCAGCAGTTCAAATATATGGGTGCACAAGCCTTTCCCCTACCCAAATTTTCGTTTAGCAGCTTTTGACCAACGTTAAGTTTTTCTGTTTCCGGAATGGCAAAAATTATGTTCAGGTCGTAGGCTGGGTTTGAAGTTGTAAAATCTTTGCAGGCGCGGATTGCTTGGGTCCAGGCATCGTAAAGGGGGTAGCCAAAGATTCCGGCAGAGATTAGCGGGAAGACTACCGAATGAATTTTGTTTTTGATGCAAAGTTCGAGCGAATTTTTGTAGGCGCTGTATAAGGCTTCCGCTTCGCCGTGATTTCCGTCCAAGTAGCGGGGGCCAACCGCGTGTATGATGTATTTGCAGGAGCAGCCAAAGCCGGGTGTAATAACAGCGCATCCTTCGTCGCAGTGGCCTATTGAATTGCATGCCGCAGTAAGTTCATCGTAGCCAGCCTGTCTGAATATTGCACCGCAAACTCCGCCTCCAGCCCAAAGCCCCGAATTGGCAGCATTGACGATTGCATCCGAAGGAATTTCCGTTATTCCCTTTTGCAGAATTTTTATTGAACCCATAGCTTTTCCTCCTAATAAATATTTTAGCATACACCCTGTAGCAAATAATAGTACAGGGTAAAAAAAATTCTAAGATTCTTCCACAATGGCACCGGCAAAATTTTCTATTATACTTTTATCCACCCGCCAGGTAATCTTTTTAGCAGATTATCGGGTCTTGCCCGATAATGACATTCTTCTTGCCCGATAATGACACTCTTCTTATCCGATAGTGACACTTTCCTTGCCAAGAAGTCGAGTTCAGACCTACTAATTTTTTTGGCAGACTAGTTCACAATTTTCTAAAATAAATATATAATCATTCCATGACTCCGTCTTCTAATGATGATTCCATTTTATCGGTAACCCAGCTGACTGGGCTTATAAAGACACTGCTTGAAGGAAGTTTTCCCAATATTCAGCTTAAGGGGGAAATTTCAAACTACAGGCCTAACGCTAGCGGACATTTGTATTTTGTGCTTAAGGATTCGCAGAGCCAGATTAGTGCGGTTATGTTCCGCGGAAGGGCTGCTACTCTTAACTTTGTGCCAAAGGACGGTCTTCTTGTTCAGGTAAGGGGTTCGGTTTCCGTTTATGGTCCCAGGGGCAACTACCAGATTATTATTAGCAGTATGACAAAGGCTGGTGCCGGCGACATTATGGAGATGATTGAAGAGCGGAAGAAGAAGCTTGCGGCGGAGGGGCTTTTTGATTCATCCAGAAAGAGGCAGCTTCCGTTTTTTCCGCAGCGCATAGGAATTGTAACTAGTCCTACCGGGGCAGCCATTCGGGATATTCTTCAGATTACAAGGCGAAGGAATCCAAAGGCCAGTGCAATAGTTTTTCCTTCTATTGTTCAGGGGGAAGAGGCGGCTCCTTCTATAATACGGATGATAGAGATTGCAAACGCATACTCCATGTGCGACGTTCTTATTGTGGGGCGTGGCGGTGGTTCTTTGGAAGACCTGCTACCCTTTAGCGATGAAGGTGTCGTAAGGGCAATTGCTGCTTCGGAGATTCCGGTTATTTCTGCGGTGGGACACGAGATTGACTGGGCGCTTAGTGATTTTGCGGCAGACCAGAGGGCACCAACCCCAAGTGCGGCGGCAGAGCTTGCAGTTCCTCTTCTTTCCGACATTGAACAGAGCATTGAAGTTTCCCGCAACGAGATGCATGAATCCATACAGGGTAAGCTTGAACACCTTAGGCTTATGCTAAAGACATTCACACCGGAGAGCATGGAGCTTCAGTTTAGGCACATAGAGCAGCCTCTTTCCATGCGCTTTGATTCTGCACGGGAAAACCTTGCTCTTAACATGCAGAATCTTTTGCAGGCAAAGAAAGTTTTTGTTGAACAGTGCACGCAGACGCTTAACAACTGCAACCCCCAGACAATTTTTGACAGGGGATATTCTATGGTAACGGACGAAGAAGGAAAAGTTGTCCGTAACGCAAAGAGCCTTTTGCCTGGTGCAAAAATAAGGATACGCCCTGCAGAGGGAAGCATTAGCGCAGAAGTTTTGACCGTTGGCGAATAGAGACATTTACGGGAGGTATATATATGAACAATTTTGAAGATGACTTAAAGAAGCTTGAACAGCTTACCGACGACATAAAGCGCGCGGACATTTCTTTGGAAGACGCACTCAAGGATTTTGAGGACGGAATCAAACTTGCAAAGAGCATGAAGAAGACTCTGGACGCAATGGAAAGCAAGATCCAGATTCTTATGAATTCACCGGAAACAGTGGAAGATGAGGAAGAAAAAAAAGATGCAAAGCCCAAGGCAAGAAAATCCAAGGCTCCTGCAAAGGGGGACGGCCCAGTGCTAGACTTCTTTGACCCGGGTTCAGAAGTTAACGGAACAAGGAACGCGTAGCAAGGGAATTCCATGGAAGCTAAGGTTAGACAATTAAGCGCGGACGTTGCAAGAAAAATTGCGGCTGGAGAAGTTATAGACAGACCCAATGCAATCGTACGGGAACTTTTGGACAATGCGGTAGACTCTGGCGCAACAAAGATTAACGTAGAAATTACCGGCGGCGGCATAGAAAAGATACGCGTTATAGACAACGGCTGCGGAATGAGCAAGGAAGACTTGGCTGCATGCGCAAGACCACACGCAACAAGTAAGATTTCCAGTGAGACCGACCTGCTCAACTTGTCTACGCTTGGCTTTAGGGGAGAGGCACTTGCTTCCATGGCGGCAGTTTCCAGACTGGAAATTACTAGCGGCACTTACAGGATGAGCGCATCTGTTACGGAAGACCACGTTATTAAAGCAGTTCCTCCGGTAAGCGGTTCCATTGTACAGACACAAGCCCTGTTTGAAAATTTTCCCGCAAGAAGAGTTTTTCTAAAAAGAGCGGCAAGCGAAGCGGCTTTATGCAGAAGCACATTTGAAGAAAAAGCGATTGCAAGACCAGACATAGCATTTACTTTTACAAGCGACGGAGACGAAAAGCTTAACCTTCCCGCAGGACAGACTCTAACGCAGAGGTTTTGCCAGACCCTTGAACTTTTTGAAAGCGAAGACTTGTTTTACGAAATAAAAAATTCATCGGCCGCAAAGGATTTTTCTTTTTCGCTTGTGATTGGGGAACCTTCCGTAAGCAGATCCAACAGGAAGAACATATACATATATGTAAACGGAAGGCGCATAAACGAGTACTCTCTTATACAGGCTATTGAATACGGTGCTCAGGGCTACTTTCCAAACGGAACGCATCCTGTTGCATCTCTTTTTGTTACGATGAACCCGGCCCTTGTTGACTTTAACATTCACCCGGCAAAGAGGGAGGCCCGCTTTAAGGACATTTCCCAGCTGCACCACGAAGTAAGCACTGCAACAAAGAATTTCTTTAGGCAGTACACGCTAAAAAATATAATAAACCAAAGCCAGGAAGAAGAAGACAAGTCTCTTGAACTGAACTACGGACCGGCAGATTTGTCATACTCCATGGACAGCGGAGCCTCTTCTGTTGCTTCCCCGGATTTTTCTGCGGACGGAACTTCTACGGATGTAACATCTACAAACACCCCTTCTTCTGATTTTATTGTGAATTCAAGGATGCCTGGTATTTCCAAGGGATATGGTCATGGGGGCTACAGCCAGAGCTACGGTCAGAACTACAGCCAGTCCATGAACCATACGGCTTTTGGCAGGGGTAACTCTACAGGACGCAGCCAGTACGAAAAGGCCCTTACGGAAGAAATGGAAGCTTCTATTAACGGACACTTTGCAAAGCCCAACTACCTTCCAGACCAGCCACCGTCACTTTCTGCGGA
>JAGACC010000169.1 GCA_017614295.1 Treponema sp. | reverse complement strand
AGGCGGTTGTAAAATTTGCTTCCCCGGTTAGCGATGCAGAAATCGTTGGTGCAATAGAGAAAGCCGGTTACAAGGTTTTGTAAATCCACCTACGCGGGATTAAGCCATTATGGGGCGTTGCGGGGCTTAGCAAAGAAGCTACCCCGCAGAGGGGGTAGGCGGAAATGAGCGAAGCGAATTGTAGCCGAGGGGGAGACTTCCCCCCCATGGATAATAAAAAAATATTGACTTTTTTGGAAAAAACTATAGTAACACAAATAGATTTGTGGTACTATCGCCTTTACAGAGTTTGTTCCGCAGAATGGTTGGGAGCAGGCTATTCAAAAAGTGAAGGATCTAGCCCCCGTAAATTTGGGGTGCTTAATTTTTTATAGGCAGGAGCAGGGGATGTTTGACCGAAAAGAGTACATTTCTGATTCAGCATGGAATAGGTTTTTGGACGCTTCCAAGAAGTTTTCAACGCCCAATATATTCATTGATTTGCGCACAATTAAGAAGAATTTCCTGCAGCTAAAGGATTTGTTTCCCTATGCTTACATTTACTATGCAGTAAAGTCAAACCCGGGAGTTCCGGTTATAAAGATGCTAAGGGATTTGGGTTCAAATTTTGACATTGCTTCCCGCTACGAGCTGGACATGGTTTTGAACCTGGACATTTCTCCGGACAAAATCTCTTACGGCAACACGATTAAGAAGGCTCAGGACATAAAGTACTTCTACGACAAGGGTGTACGCATGTTCGCTACAGATTCTAAGGAAGACCTTAAGAACATTGCCCGCGAAGCACCAGGTTCACGCATCTACGTAAGAATCCTCGTAGAAAACGCCTCTTCCGCAGACTGGCCTTTAAGCCGCAAATTTGGCTGCCACCCGGATATGGCTTACGATCTTCTTGTTCTTGCCCGCGACCTTGGCCTTACACCTTACGGAATCAGCTTCCACGTAGGTAGCCAGCAGCGCGACATTGGTTCTTGGAACGATGCAATTGCAAAGACAAAGTACCTCTTTGAGTCACTTGAAGACGAAGAAAACATTAAGCTTAGCATGATAAACATGGGCGGTGGATTCCCGGCACACTACATTCAGCCTACCAACGACCTTAAGGACTATGCATCAGAAATTTCCCGCTACCTGCACGATGACTTTGGCGACGACATTCCAGGCATTATTCTTGAACCGGGACGCTCACTTGTTGGCGACAGCGGTATTCTTACCTCGGAAGTTGTGCTTATTTCACGCAAGAACAATACGGCTTTGCAGAGATGGGTTTACCTTGACACAGGCAAATTCAACGGTCTTATAGAAACGCTTGACGAGTCTATCAAGTATCCGGTTATTACGGAAAAAGACGGTGGAAGGGAAGGAGAAGTAATTCTTGCCGGCCCTACATGCGACAGTGCAGACATTATGTACGAAGACACAAAGTACCGCCTTCCTGTTGACCTTAAGATTGGGGACAAGGTCTACTGGCTTTCTACAGGCGCATACACTTCTACATACGCAAGCGTAGAATTCAACGGATTCCCGCCAATCCAGGCCTACTACATTACAGAAGAAGGCATTCTGGACCGCAACGGAAATCCGGCTGAACCCCGCTAAACTAAAGGGCACGGCTAGACAAGGGGCTGCAAACAAGCAACCCCTTCCTGCTAATTGCAGCTGCTGTTACTAGTCGTTTTCCTTTGGTTCGGCAGTAAACCAGCGGTGGGGCGTGTTAACCCAGTATTTGTTAAAAGTACGGAGCACGTCTTCCGCTGTTAGCTGCTGAATTGCAGCAACCTTCTTTGACTCCATATTTTCATCGTTAAATTCCAACAAATTGTAGACTATCATTGCGGCAGAAGCAGCGCTTGTGTTTTGCGTCTGGTAATTCTTTGCAATGAACATATTCTTGTAGCGCGGAAGAATTTTGGCGAGGTCCGTAAAGAGGTAGCCTTTTTCTCCGTGGTTTGACTGTACTACCATGCCCAAAGACATAAGAGCACAGGCTTCGTCCCAGGCATCCTTCAGGTATTCAAGGTTCAAGACTCCGGTAAAACAATCTTCTGCGATTGAAGCTTTTGAAGAAATGACGTTTTCTTGAGCGGCTTTGCATGCGGCTCTGTGGTCCCTGGCAACCTTTAGCATTACGTCTGAGTATACGGCAGAAGCGATTCTTGCGGCAATAAAGTCTTCGTCTGTAGTGAGCGGGTATTCAAAGAGGCGGGAAGCTATGCGGACGGATTCACCCTTCCTGCACTTTATGGAAATTGGTGAACTTGCCTTTAGCTTTACGGCAGGTATTTCCTTGGCTGAATATACAGGTCCCTTCTGCTCCAAAAGTCCTATGGATTCATTAAGGGCAGAAAGAAGCTCCTCTCCGTCTATTTTTCCAGAGGCTACTACAAAGAGGGCTGACGGGTTAAGCATCTGCTCGTGGGTCTTTTTTATGTTGGCAAGGGTTATGGAAGAAAGGGATTCCAGCGTAACTCCGGTCATGGATTCAAAGGGGTGTCCAGAATATGCAAAGGCGTATTCTAGCATGGCCAAGAGGTTAGAAGTTGTCTTTTTGTTTGCGGCTAGGCTAAGCTCTTCATAGAAGCTGTTGAATTCTTCTTCGCTAAAGTCCGGGTTAAGGAAGCTGTCTGTAAGCAGTGGGAGTGCATCCTTCCAATACTTGTCCAGTACGGTAAGGGAAAGCGCATTACCAAGCGTCTCCGTCTGAACGTCCATGGAAGATGTATACTTGTAGGCGTAGAACTTCCTCTGTTCAGAGTTAAAGTTACGGCTACTTCTTGCGGCCAGGTTAAGCGTTGCATCTGCAAGACCGGATGTTTCCGGGGTAAGTTCCGGCAGTCCTCCCCTAACACCAATGCATATTGAATCGATGTCCGAAGAAGCGTTGTTCTGAACGTAAAGAGGCACACCGTTTTTAAGCGTATATTTTTTTACCTCCTTTCCGGAAGAAGAAATTGCTTTGCTTTCTGAATTTCCCCGTCCGCGCGGGTAGTAAACGTCGCATGGAAGAGGCCTAAGAAGTTCATCCTTGTCAATCTCTTTTGCGGCATAGCGGCTTTCGTTCTGCCAGAAGGCATTCTTTTCCGTAATAAGCTCAAATCCTTTTCCTTCAAATTCATCCTTTTGGTTTTCATAGTATGAAGGTGAAAGGACAACCGTAACCAGGGGATTCTTTCCGTCTATGTATTTTTTTACAAAGGCAAGGGCATCTTCCTGGCTAACCTGGGCAAGCTTATCCTTGTAGCTGTAGTAGTAATCGCTGGAGGCACAAGCCCACCAGAAGCGGAGTGTTGCAAGCTTTCCCTGAACCGTTTCTCCGGCAATAAGATCCATGTCTTCCAAAGCGGCGGCTTTTTCTTTTACCACATCCTTTTCAAAAAGTGACGGATTGTTGGCAATGTCCCAAAAGACTTTCTTTGTCTGCAAAACTGCTTCCTGGGCACGCTCTGTAATGTTTTCGTTGGGGTTCTTTAGGAAAGCCTTTACTTCTATTACGCCGTCCTCCCTCTTGGTAACATAGGAAGCTTCAAGATAGTCGCTGGAAGGAATTCCAAGCTTTTCGTTTGTGCAGAAACTCTTCTTAAAGACACCCTCCGGATCAAGCATCAGTGAGCAGAGGTAGTCGGCAACATAAGTGTCTTCCAGGTCAAAATCCGTGTCCGGCCCCCTGAATTTTATGGAAACCTGGGCAAATTTTTCGTTTGAAGCCTGGTAGGGAATGACTGCATACTTGGTGGCGTCAAAGGGATTGGTGTTCTGCTGGCTGTTCTTGGGGATTGAATACTCCTCCGAAGCAGCAAAGTTAAAGTTCTGCTGTTTTTGACGATCGTTAGTCTTTGAAGGAATGCCCTTAAGGTTCTTGTTTGACCAGTCGCCAAAAATCTTTTTTGTAAGCTCATATACCTGTTCTCTGTCTATGTCTCCGCCAACAAAAATTGCAGCGTTCTTGGGGATGTAATACTTGCACATAAGGTCGTTAATCTGGGCAACGGTCGCCTTCCTTATTACATTTGCGGAACCAGTGGCATCCGTACGGTAAGGGGCATCGGGGAAGAGCTTTAGGGCAGAATAGCTATTGTACTGAACTCCCTGGTCCTTTTGCATCTGTTCAATTCTTCTGGCAACATTTTCGCGCAAGACTGTAAGCTCCAAGTCCTGAACGTTGGGTGTGCGGATGGCAGCGTTCCAGAAGGCAAGTCCACGCTCAAGCTCGTTGTTGGGAACGGTAAAGGCAAAATTCATGTAGTCCACATTGGTTGTACCCTTCCAGTCGGTAACACCAATATCGTAAAGGGCTTCCTGCATGGCGTTGGGGGTGGTGTACAAGGCATTTCCCCTGAACATAAGGTGCTCGTAGAGATAAAAAAGACCGGCATTTTCCGGAGTGGAATCCACGGCTCCAGTCTTAAAGGCAATCTCTATGTAAGCAAGAGGAACGTTGTGGTCTTCTAGGGTAAAAAGCGTAAGTCCGTTTTCCAACCTGTATTCATTAAGCCCCTGAATAGGAGTCTGTTTTGCAAAGGCTTCGGCACAAAAAAGTAAAACCGCAGCAGAAGTAATTATTTTTTTTAAAGAAATCATGCCAACATTATAGCACAAAGCCTGCTCTCCCGCAAATAGGTAAAGGGAATTCTGCAAAGTATCAAATAAAATTTGACAGCACACATATTTCAAGATAAAATAAAGCAATACATAAAATTTTTTGAGGCTAACTTTCGGTTTTTTTTCTGCAAAACGACCGGAATTCAGCCTACACCGAGAGGATTGCGTGTCTAATAAAAGATTTTTTCAGTATGTGGGCAAAACGCCTATTATTCCGCTTTCCGCACGGATTCTTGTAATCTTTATCTCGCTCATCCTTATGTCTAACTTTATGACAAACCTTATCTCCATCCAGATGACGCAGAGACAGGTAATTGAGCTTACAAACAAACTGACCGTAACGCAGCTAAAGGACATCTACAAAAACGCCCAGAACCAGTACCAGGTCTATTCATACAAGCACAACAAAAACGAATGCGTTCAGGCACTGGAAAGCTCCGCCGCAGAGGATTTTTCCAACCCCAACAGCCTTGCCCTCGCCTTTGACAGAACCGGTAAGCTTTTCTTCTACATAAGCGCAAGCGGAATGCAGCTAACATCTTTTTCCGACGAAAACTGCCTTTCCACGCTGAACAACAACTTTGACAAGGGAATAAGGGAAGGCCGCATAGCCTTTGACATTACCAACAAGGACAGCAAAAACTCAAAGGGTAAGAATGCCGGCGAATACTTTGGAGTCTACAAATACATTGAAGGCTGGAACGTCTTCTTGGTACGAGCAGAAGCCCGCGTAGACACAGACAAATTCTCCCACAAGATTACCCTCATCATCTCCCTTATCATCATTTTGCTTACATGCCTTTTCGTAGTGCTTGGAATCTACATGTTCAAGAAGATTTTCCAGAGCATCTCTAGCATTACCCAAAGCCTTTACGACATGCAGCAGAGGTCTAAGCTTGAAGTCATCAACATAGACGATGCCCCAAATGACGACGTTACCTACATGGCGGCTTCATTCAACACGCTTTCGGTTTCCGTAAACAACCTGCTTTCCACCTTCCAGAAATTCGTTTCCAAAGACGTTGTTTCTAAGGCTTACACAGACCACACAATCCGCTTGGAAGGTAAGCAGAGGGAACTTACAATCCTCTTTAGCGACATCAAGAGCTTTACCTACCGCACGGAAACGCTCGGCAACGAGATAATCGACCTCTTGAACGTTCACTACACCAGCGTAATCCACGACGTGCACAAGATGAACGGTGTTGTTGGCTCAATCATCGGAGACGCTATCCTTGCAATATTCGGCACATACAACAGCGGAACAATAAAATCTGCGGAAGCAATAGACGCCGGTTGGGAGATTACTTACGT